>NVTR01000007.1 GCA_002732955.1 Marinosulfonomonas sp. | reverse complement strand
TCATGTTTTCCCAATACCGGGCGCAAACTTTCGGCGAATATCGGGGCAAGCCGGGATACTTCCATGCGTCGGCTGCCGGGCAACACCAGAACAACCGGATCACTGCCTAACCCATATATACTGCGAAATGCGGTAATTTCCTTAGCGGTCACCACCGGCTCACTTACCACCGGGTGGCCGACAAAATCGCAGCGCATGCCGGCAGCTTCCATATAGGGTGGCTCAAACGGCAACAGCGCCAAAACCTGGTCGAWAGATTTCGCCATTTTTTCAGCCCGCCCGGCACGCCAGGCCCAGACCGAAGGGGCAACATAGTGAACRGTGCGRATGCTGGACCCSGCCTTAACAAGCCGCGCYACCCGCAGACAAAAATCCGGGCTGTCGATGGTGATCAGCACATCAGGYTTGGYTTCTAAAACCGCGTCAGCCGCTTCACGTATGCGTCGTTTCAAAGCGCGGTATTTTGGCAGAACTTCGGCGATCCCCATAACGGAAAGTTCGGACATCGGGAAAAGGCTTTCCAGACCTTCGGCCTGCATATGTGCGCCACCTACGCCAAAAAAACCGACATCAGAACCCAGATMTTTCARCCCGGCCATCAGTGCGCCGCCCAGCTTATCCCCCGAAGGCTCACCCGCGATCAAAAACACCCGCATCAGGGATACTCCCTTATCAAAAGGAAWATCGCCGCCCGGTCACACATTTCCACCACTTCCGCCAGATCAAGCACCATGACACCACCTGCCTCAACCACTATCCCGTCCAGCCCGGCCGTTACCACGCCCCTGACTGTAGCCATGCCAATGGTTGGCAAGTCGGCGCGGCGATCCTGCCCCGGTTTTGGTCCTTTGAACAGAATACCACCAGAAACCTGTCCCAGATTGGCCAGCATAACATCGGTTCCGAGCGCTGTTTCACGCGCGACCACCTGTTCGTCRTAAATTACACASGCYTGYCCAAGATCAGCAGCGCCCTGTTCTTTAAGAACTTCCCAGCCAATTAGCGCATCCGCCCGATGCTGATCGGTTGGCTGGGTCCGGGTCAACACACCCGGCTTTGGCAACAAATGTGGCGCTATTTCATCGGCGGCGCGAACCTGTAAACCCCGCTCGCTGAACAGCCCGATGATCACCCGCAACGCCCCGTCATCACCCGACGCAATTGCCTGCATWATCCGGGGAACCAGCGGCTTGGTCGCAGCATCAATCAGTTTTGGATCAATAACTGGGCGCCGGATGGAACCGGCAAAACAGACCTGCGTAAACCCCTGAGCCACCAGCGTATCCAACAGGGTGCCAAGTTGCTCAATGTGAAATTTCCGAACCGGAAGTTCGGAAATACTTTCCACCGGAAACCCTGCCATTTCAAAAATTTCAAATGCTTCGCCGTCCTGCTCAAGCTGAGCAGACAGCAACCCCGGCAACCGTCCCTGCCCCGCGATGAGTGCAAGCATGACACCCCCCTCAGCTTGGTGTCAGGAAAGAACGATCTGACCCGGCAAGGATGAAATCCACAATTTCGCGCACATAGTCACAATCGGTTTCTTCGGCCAAACGCTTGGCCCGTTCCTGAAACGCGCCTTCGCCCTGTGCCAGTGCCTGATAGGCAGCGCGCAGCGCCATGATGTCTTCGCGCGCCACGCCACGGCGTTTCAAACCGATCAGGTTCAGCCCGTCCAAAGTGCCGCGCGACGCCTGCACCAACCCGTGCGGAATGACGTCGTGGGTCACCATGGTCACAGCGCCAATGATCGCGCCTTTACCAAGTCGCACAAACTGATGGATGCCTGACAAGCCGCCAATGATCACATCATCTTCGACAATACAATGCCCGGCAAGCGCTGCCTGATTGGCCATAACCACACGGTTTCCCACGCAGGCATCATGGGCAACATGCGCCCCGGTCATAATCAGGCAATCATCGCCAATACGGGTTATGCCGCCGCCGCCCTCAGTGCCGACATTTAGCGTCGCACCTTCCCGGATACGGTTGCGTTTGCCAATCACCAGACGGGTTTTTTCACCCTTGAATTTCAAATCCTGCGGAACTTCGCCGACAACGGCAAACGGGAAAATAACCGTATCTTCGCCGACCTCAGTTATCCCGGTGACAACCACATGGCTTTTCAGCTCGACCCGCGGATGTAATACAACCTCTGCGCCAACAGTACAAAACGGGCCGATGGAACAGCCCTCACCAATCTCGGCGCCGGTCTCGACTATGGCCGAGGCATGTACATTTGCTTTGGGATGGATAGTCACTGCACGCGCCCTACTTTTTATCCATCATCGCGGTGAAATCAGCCTGTGCTGCCAGTTCACCGTCAACTTCTGCCCGACCGGAAAATTTCCAGACCTTGGAACCACCACGCACGGTTTCTATGTACATTTTCAACACATCCCCCGGCACCACTTTGCGACGGAACTTGGCGTTGTTGATGGTCATAAAGTAGATCAACATCTCATTATCCAACAGGTCCTGAGACAGYCCCACCATTACCCCGGCRGTCTGCGCCATSGCTTCGATAATYGTMACCCCTGGCATGATCGGCGCACCCGGGAAATGGCCCTGAAAATGCGGCTCATTAAAGGTCACGTTCTTGATGCCGGTGGCAGATTTATTCGGCACCACATCCAGAACTTTATCGACCAGTAGAAACGGATAACGGTGCGGCAGAATTTTCTGAATAAGTACCAGATCGGCGCTAAGTGTCTCGGCGGTCATGCAAATTCCTCTGTCAGCTTTTAGCTTTGTTAACGAACCCGCCAATGGGACACAAGAACCCGCCGCTAAGGGGTGCTTTGTGTGCTACCCTCACTGCTGTCTTCAACCGGAGTCTCGCCTTCATCGGTGCCTGCGAGACTACCTGTCAGGGCAGCTTCAATGCGATCAATCACTTCCTGAGTAATATCAATACTGTCTGCCGACAGCAGCACATTACGCCGCTCCAGTACTGCGACGGCGCTGTGTTTACGGGCAATATCGGATAACAGTGGCGTAATCGCATCGATAAATGACTGGCGCTCCACATCACGAAGCTGCTGCAAAGCGCGCTGCTTTGCATCCTGCTCAGCGCGAATACGCTGTACTTTTTCGTCAAACGCATCTGCCAGTAACCGAAAATCCGCCGCTTCCATAACTGCCCGTTTTTCCGTCAGTTCCAGTTCTTCAGTTTCCAACTCAGCTGCAATCCGAATGTTTTCACCGGCAAGTTCCTGCACTCGGTTTTCCAAATTCTTGGTGATCTGTTTGCCAACAGATGTCGCGCCGAAAACCAACTCGCTATCCATAGTCAGAATCGGCGACTGCGTGACGACATSTTCCTGCGATATTAGTGGTTGCGCGATTAGAACCARCGATACAATCGCCAGCGCCCTTCGGATCATAACAGCAAATCGCATCCCTAAAATTGCGTTGATATCGTCAGGTCAAAATCACGCACGTCATCGTAGCTCTCTTTGATAAGTGCCCGGGAAAAGTTGAACCGTAAAGGGCCAATCGGCGTGTCCCAGAATACCGAAAAACCGGCACTGGCSCGCAGGCGCATACTGTCGTCAACCAATCCGCCATTGGTGTTGTCCAGMCCCCAGACTGACCCGACATCCAGRAACAGACCGCCGGTGATACCAATCTCTTCCGGTATGCCCARRGGGAAATCGGTTTCAAACCGCGCTACCGCAAAATAGTTCCCGCCAAGTGCGTCCCTATTGGCAACAGTCAAATCCCGTGGGCCAGCACCCGCTGGCGCAAACCCCCGCAGCTTGCTGGACGTCAGGAAAAACCGGTCAGTCAACCCGCTGGCACCACCCTGAGAATTCAAAATGCCGCCTTCCAATGTCATCCGCAAAGTGACTTCATCATTCAGAACTTTGGTTTCACCCGCCAGAGTCAGGGTGGTTTTGATAAACTGATTTGCACCGCCCAGTCCCGAAAAATCCTGCCCGAACTGTAACAAAACACCAGCATTTGGATTCAACCCAAACCGGCGCGTATCGTAGCTGTAGGTATAACCGATCGCGCTTTCCAGGCTCGATCCTGCTGCTTCCTCGGCAATCAATATCGGCGAAGACGCTGCATCTACATTGGAAATCCTGTCGTTGCTCAGGGTATAGCGTAAATTTAACCGGCCAAATTCACTTACCGGAAATCCAARCGACGGCCGGAACAGAACTTTTCGTGTGTCGTAGTTGGTATAATCAAATTCAGTCTGGCGGTATTCGCCGTCAATTCGAAATGACAGATCACGCCCAAGAAACGCCGGTTCGATGAAGGTAAACCCGCTATTGGCATTATCAGTACCCAACACCAAATCTACATTTACTGTCTGACCGCGACCAACAAAGTTTCGTTCCTTGAAATTYACCGTAAGGCCAACACCGGTGGAAAAGCTATAGGCCGCTCCAAAAGTCAGCGAACCAGTCAGCTGTTCCTCTACGTCCACATCAACGATCACCTGATCTGCAGACGTGCCACGACGCGCGTTGACATCCGAAGCGCTAAACAGGCCAAGGGCGCGAATACGGACCGCCGCCTCGCGGATTCCCCGCGGGTTAAACGGATCACCTTCAACAATTCTGAACTGACGCCGAATGACCCGGTCCAGCGTTGTGGCATTACCTTTGATATCAATGCGCTCGACAAAAATCCGGTCGCCGCGCACCAGCGCAAATTCAATATCCAGCGTCAGGTCACGATCATTGCGTGTCACACGCGGATCGACCCGTATCAGGTTAAGGCCTTYCCKCAACGCCAGCCGCTCTAGCCGTGCGATGGTGTTATCRACYGCCTGCGGCGAATAMACCTGCCCGGACCTGATCCGCAATACAGACTGGAAATCGCTGATATCTACTTCTGGCAAATCACTGGTTGCGGTGACGCTTGCGAATTTAAATTTCTGACCTTCGCGCACATTAAACGTCACAAAGAACGCATCACGCTCGCGCGAAAATTCCGACGCCACCGAAAGGGTCTGAAAATCCACGTAACCTCGTGACTGGTAAAAATCACGCAACAGGGTCTTGTCGAATTCAATCCGATCCTCAACAAACGTATCCTGACGGATCAGGGTGCGCAGTACCCCGGCCTGTTTGCTGGCCAAAACCCGGCGCAAACGGCGGTCGGTGAAAACACTGTTGCCGACAAACGACAGGCGCTCAACTTCAACCACCCGACCCTCACGGACCTCGAACACCACATCAACCCGGTTATTGGACCGCTTGATGATACGCGGCGTCACAGTCGCTGACAGTCGCCCCTGTTCCCGGTAGGCTTCGGTCAGTGCGGCTGCATCTGCTTCCACCACACTGGGACTGAAAACATGGCGTGGTTGCGACTGGATAATTGACAGCGCTAATTCATCAGTAATCCTAGAATTACCTTCAACATTCACCCGATTGATCGACGGGAATTCAACAACCCGGATGATCAGACGACCACCACTTGGAATAAATTCAACACTTTCAAAAAGCCCGGTCGCCAATACCCGTTGATAGGCCTGATTAAGGGAAGAGGCCGAAACCGTGGAACCCGCAGCGATTCCAGCGTGGTTCAGGATGGTCACGCTTTCAATGTTGTTGTTTCCCTCAACCGAAAATGTCGAGAATTGGTAGGTTTGGGCCTGTGCTRCCCCCACTCCGATCGCTGAAGCCATTGTAATCRCKATCAAAAAAACTGCTGCCAGACGGCGCAAGGTATTTTTCAAGGCTAAAGTGAAACCGGCCGTAATACGAAATTGATTGCGCATGTGCCCCAATCCAAACTGACATCCCATTAGATGTTGAGTATCGGGATAACGCGCCCTTGTCAAAAGACCAAARCGCGCCCCTGACCGACCGGTCGGGGCGCGCTAATATTCGCGAATTCCAGGGTATTAGCTTAGAGCGAGCCTACAAATGCGCCGAGCATCAGTGCCACAGCGATTGTCACAAAATAAAGTAACCGATCCCAGTTGAGATCGAACAATAAAGTTAGCCCGCGATAGCCGGTATGAAGCGTTTGCATTTCTAATCCCTACCATTATTCCTCACTGAAAAAAATAATCCCGAAATAAGGCAGGACTAAGGCATCGCCACGGCAATTTCTTACCGTTTATCAGGGGCAGAAAAAGTCGTTCGACAGCGCAAACACCATTAAAGTAAGGATCAGAGCCAACCCGGTCCCCATCAGTATCCGCAATGCCCGATCACTTGGCGGACGCCCGGCAACCGCTTCATAGGCGTGAAACACCAGATGACCACCATCGAGAATAGGTATCGGGAACAGGTTCAGCAGCCCAACAGCTGTGGACAAAACCGCAATGAACCAGATGAAACTTAATGCGCCCTGACTGGCCGCCTCTCCGGATGTCTGGGCAATCCCCACTGGTCCGCGCAGATTACACGAAGAAATCGAGCCAACGATCACATGGTAGAGCCCGGAAATACTCGATTTGATGATGAAATAAGTTTGATCAACACCATAGCCAAGGGTTTCGATAAGGCCCGGTGTAGCGGTCTGCGGCTCAAACAACATACCACCGGTGATGCCAATCAGCAGGCGGGTTTCGAACCCACCCTCTGGCAGCGGTAAATCTGTCTTGCGCGGCGTCATGTTCAGATCAATCACATCGCCTTCGCGCCATACCGTCAGCGCCAGCTCGTTGCCGTCAGAGGCAAGCACGATCTCTTGCAACTGGGTAAACGCGAACACTGAAACACCRTCGACATCGGTGATCACATCGCCCACCTTCATGCCGGCATCCATCGCGGCGGAACCGGGGGCCAGACCAACCACCATCGGCGGATAAGGGTATGGGCCAGTTACYGTCAMTTCMGYACCGTCACGGCGCACCAGATAATCWATCACAGGTATTACCGGCAGGCTATCGGCGTAACCTTCAAAACTTTCCAACTCAGGCGTGGTTAATCCCGCAATCGCCAGCACTTCATCGCCARCCATCAGGCCATTTTCAACAGGCGTCGGGCGCAGATCGGCCACTGTCAGCGGATCCGTCGCGATCCCMCGCCAGCCAATGATGGCGCTGAATACAATAATCGACAAGATAAAGTTAAATACCGGCCCCGCCGCAACCGTAGCTGCACGCGCCCAAAGCGGCGCGCCRTGCATGGTGTGGCGCTTTTCGTCATCTGACATGKCGCCYAWGCCATCGCTATCCTTACCRCTGGCCGCATCTGCGTCGCCCAGAAATTTAACGTAGCCGCCAAACGGAATCGCTGCCACTTGCCACTTGGTGCCACGCTTGTCGACACGCGACCAGACAACCGGTCCAAAGCCAAGGGAAAACACTTCAGCGTGGATACCTGACCAGCGCCCGACAATGTAATGGCCGTATTCGTGGATCGAAATGATCACGATAAGCGCTAATACAAATGCACCGATGGTGAATAACAAATTCCCAAAAGACGGAATAAGATTGATCAGTTCCAAATTGTCAGCCCTTTATTGCCCGAGCAGTGATAGCCTCACCCGCCCTTATCCTTGCCAGATGGTCGGTTTTGGCGACGTTATCAAGGGTGACTGCGGCGTCAATATGTCCTGAAGTGCTCGACATGTGAGTCAATACATCTTCAACAATACGCGCCATATCCAAAAACCCGATTTGCCCGGCGATAAATCCGTCCAGYGCCTTTTCCTTGGCCGCATTAAACACCGCCCCCGCAAGACCACCGGCCTGCATCACTTCCCGTGCCAGCCTTAACGCCGGAAAGCGGGTTTCATCCGGGGCTTCAAACCGCAGTTTTGCAATGCGCCCAAGGTCCAGCCGATCAACCGGTAATTCACGCCGCTTGGGCCAGTTTAGTGCAAACCCAATCGCATGACGCATATCATGCGCCCCCAGATGCGCCATCAACGCGCCGTCGTTAAAGCCCACAAGCGCGTGGATCAGGCTTTCAGGGTGAACGATGACTTCTATTTGCTCGGGTTCCAAACCGAAAAATTCTTTAGTCTCAATKACCTCAAGCGCTTTGTTAAACATAGACGCGCTGTCAATAGTAATCCTCTGCCCCATGGCCCAGTTCGGGTGGTTCAGCGCCTGTTCCAAAGTTGCCCGCGCCAGTTGCCCGACCGGCCAGTCCCGAAACGGACCACCGGACGCGGTGATAATTACCCGCTCAACCGTTGCCGGGTCTTCCCCCATCAGGGCCTGAAACACAGCCGAATGTTCGCTATCCACCGGCAGTACCGTCGCGCCAAACTTTGCAGCCGTCGCCATCCACAACGGCCCCGCCGTCACCAGACTTTCTTTGTTCGCCAACGCCAGTGTGGTTCCCTGCTCCAGCGCCTTCATACCCGGTGCCAAACCGGCAACCCCAACAATCGCCGACATGATCCAGTCGGCGGGCATTTGCGCAGCTTCCAGYAACGCCGTACGACCGCCGCTCGCTTTAATGTTACTACCGCTCAGGGCCGTTTTCAGATCAGCCAGACATTCATCAACGGCTGTCACCGCAATTTCAGCGTTAAATTCGCGCGCGTCCGCCACCAGCTGTTGGATATTYCGCGCGCCCGTCAGGGCAACAACCTGAAATTCCCCCGGCCTGCGACGTATCAGGTCCAGTGTGTTCTGACCGATAGAACCCGTGGCCCCCAAAATCGAAACCCGGCGCATCAGCTAAGCCCGGAAATATTGCCAGTCACCAACAGGATAACCAGCAACACAAAAGCTGCACCAATCATACCGTCAAACCGATCCATCACACCACCATGGCCGGGCAACAACTCGGAACTRTCCTTGATRTTACTTGCGCGTTTTATCGCACTTTCTGCAATGTCGCCCATTTGTGATGCCAGCGAAAGYGCCACACTTGGCAGGATCAGCACCAACCCCGCGCCGGTCGGCTCTGCAAAAATTGCGCCAATGATAATCGCACCAACCCAACCAGCAATGGTGCCGGACCAGGTTTTCTTGGGGCTGACCCGGGGCCAGAATTTAGGGCCACCCAAGCTGCGCCCTACAAAATAACCGGCGATGTCGGTAATTACAACAACCGAGACCAGCCAGAACATCCAGGTCAGGCCAAAGTTTTCGCGGATCAAATACAACGCAATACCGCCCGACATGACGACGACTGAATACAGYAAAAACGTACCCCGWCGCTGGCTGATCCAGATGGTACCAATCAACGGTACCGCGCCGATAAAGAACCAAAGCGGGAGCAACGGCCACCAGGAATAGCCAAAGATCAATATCCCTGCCATTACGGAAAGTACAATGATTGCAGTGCCTTGTTCCGGTGAGATCATGCGCGCCAGTTCCCAGATCATCAACCCGATCACCAGTGMAAGCAACGCCAAAAACMACGGCCCRCCAGCCCATAGCGCCCCAAGTCCCACGACAATCATCGCGACTGCGGTCAGTACTCGGCTTTTCAGATCATCCCAGTTTCGCGCCCCTGGGCTCATCCGGTGACGGCACCAAACCGACGTTCACGCTTGGCGAAGTTTTCCAGGATCCCTGCGAATATCTCAGGGGTGAAATCCGGCCACAGCGTGTCAATAAATTCGTATTCCGAATAGGCCGACTGCCACAGAAGAAAATTCGATATCCGGGCTTCACCGCTGGTGCGGATTACCAGATCAGGATCGGGTAAAACGTAGGTATCCAAATAACTTGCAAGGGTTTCTGCATCCACCTGTTCCGGGTCCAGCTTACCGGACTTAATGTCACGGGACAGCCGTTTGGTGGCCCGCGCAACTTCGTCACGCCCACCATAATTTATCGCAATAGTCAGATGAACCATATCGTTGTCGGCTGTTAGTTTTTCCAGCCGGTCCATCATTTCTACCAACTTCTTTTCCAACCTGATCCGGTCGCCAATAAAGCGTACACAAACACCATTATCCCGCAACGATTTGGATTCGCGAATGATATAGCGTTTGAACAGAGTCATCAGACCAGATACTTCAGTCTGAGTCCGCTTCCAATTCTCAGTGGAAAAAGCAAAAACTGTCAGATACTTAACACCCAGTTGCGGACAGGCCTGCACAATATCACGCACCCTCTTACCACCCTCTTGATGGCCGAAAAGCCGAGGTTTACCGCGCGCCTGTGCCCACCTTCCGTTACCGTCCATAATGACAGCAACATGCAGCGGATAGGGGGTTGTATTATCTTTCAACTCAAAAACCTCTTATTGGAATACCGTTCATTTATTTACCGCACCTAAACAGGAGATTTGTCACAAATGCGTCGAAACCATTACACTTGCATGATTTCAGATTGCTTTGTTTCCAATGCGGCGTCGATGCTCTTGATCGCAGCATCGGTCAATTCCTGCACTTCGTCATGCCAGACTTTGTTGTCGTCTTCCGACATGCCATCAGCCAACGCTTTCTTCAGCTGATCCATTCCGTCACGTCGTACATTGCGAATAGCGATTTTTGCGTTTTCGCTATAATGTCCGGCAACCTTGGACAACTCGGTTCGGCGTTCTTCGTTCAGTTCCGGGATTGGCAGGCGGATAACCATGCCGTCAATCACCGGATTGATCCCCAACCCACTTTCCCGGATCGCCTTTTCCGCCACACCCATCAGSGACTTATCCCAGATAGTAATCGTCAGCATACGTGGTTCCGGTACGTTCACCGTGCCGATCTGATTTATTGGGGTCATGGTGCCGTAGGCATCCACCTGGATTGAATCTACCATATTGCCCGAGGCCCGCCCGGTTCGCAGGGTTGCAAATTCGGTTCTCAAAGCCGCCATGGCTCCGTCCATCCGACGTTGCAGATCATCCAGGTCAATTTCTATTTCGTCCGCCATCGCTCGCCCATCATTTTTTATTATTGGCGTTTTAACGCTCTTATAACGACGTCTAAGTCAACCGGCGACAGTTGTATAGGTGCCTTTACCGGCCAATATGGCGCGAAAGCCCCCCGGTTCGTCCAGTGAAAACACCACAATTGGCAGGTTATTATCCCGTGCCARCGCTATTGCCGAGGCGTCCATAACCCCCAAACGCTTGCTCAGCACCTCGTCATAGCTRACCGTGTCATAGCGTTTTGCGTCAGGGAATTTGACCGGATCCTTGTCATAAACCCCGTCGACCTTGGTYCCYTTAAGAATGACTTCGCAGTTCATTTCATTGGCCCGCAGGGTCGCGGCTGTGTCCGTGGTGAAATAAGGGTTGCCGGTCCCGGCGGCAAATATGCAGACCCGGCCTTTTTCAAGGTGGCGAACGGCGCGGCGTCGAATGTAAGGTTCACACACCTGATCCATCGGGATTGCACTRATCACGCGGGTATAAATATCTTCCGCTTCAAGCGCTGCCTGCATCGCCAGCGCATTCATMACCGTKCCAAGCATTCCCATATAGTCGGCTGTGGTACGCTCCATCCCCTGCGCACTGCCCTGAAGGCCACGAAATATGTTGCCGCCACCGATAACCATACAGATTTCGATGCCAAGGTCGTGGACGGATTTAACTTCCTGTGCGATCCGGGCCACTGTTGGCGGATGCAGGCCGTAACCCTGATCCCCCATCAAGGCTTCACCGGAAATTTTCAAAAGAACCCTTTTGTATTTCGTCTCGGGTTGGCTTTTGTCCTGCTCGCTCATTATTATCCCCCTGTAGGCGCCATGCAAATTTGGCGCAAAGTGTCGTAAAATCATGTGGGGTTCAATGCGAGAAACCAAAGAAACCGGAATTGTCGGTACTATTCAGGCTAGTTTTAAACCAATTCGCATTAATCTTGCATCGTAACATGTTGGAAAAACTTGCAAACATTGATTCCGATCAACCAATCCTGATTGCTGGCCCCACCGCCTCGGGCAAATCAACACTGGCTTTGGAAATCGCCGATAAACACGGCGGCACCATCATTAACGCCGATGCGTTGCAGGTGTTCGCCGACTGGCGGGTTTTAACGGCCCGCCCCAGCTTGCAGGAAGAAGCACAGATTCCGCACCATCTTTACGGCCACATTCCCGGCGACATGGCCTATTCGGTTGGCCAGTGGCTGCGCGATATCACCCCACTGCTAACCGGCCCTGACCGCCCGATCATCGTTGGTGGCACCGGGTTGTACTTTACCGCCCTCACMRAAGGGCTGGCAGATATCCCTGACATCCCGCCAGAAATTCGCGCCCGCGCAGATCAACGTATGGTTRAAGGTGGCCCTGCCAGCCTGTTGGCTGAACTGGACGCGGAAACAACKGCGCGTATCGACACCCAAAACCCGGTCCGCGTACAGCGCGCGTGGGAAGTTCTGAAAGCCACAGGGCGCAACATTGCCGCCTGGCAAAACGAAACCCCGGCGCCGCTGCTGTCACTTGCRGAYACMCARCCRATMYTGCTGTCAGTGGATAAGGATTGGTTGAACCAAAGGATAGCACTTCGCTTTGACGCCATGCTCGCAGGCGGCGCTCTGGAAGAAGCCCGCACCAACCGCGCGAACTGGTCGCCAAACCTGCCCTCGGCCAAGGCCATTGGTRCCCGYGAACTGATGGCGCATCTGGACGGGGACATGACGCTGGAACAGGTGCGTGATTCTGCGACAATTGCCACACGCCAATATGCCAAACGTCAGCGCAGCTGGTTTCGCGCCCGAATGAAAGACTGGAAAATTGTCGAATTKCCGGACTGACGGCTATATCTGGCGGCTGATTTCAGATTTTAGGCAAGATGTAGCCAAAGCAAAGCTGCGCCAATTTATCCCTATCTTTTAAGGGGTTCCTCGCCTAACTTTCACAAAACCAACAATGATCGCTCACCGCCCATGAACGAGACCACCCAGACCCAAGACGACTTTCGCGTCGTACCCTTGCCGCATTTTGCCCGCGGTGGCCGCTGGCGTACTGAAGCCATGCGCAGTCATTCGCAGCCGTTGCTGATCTGGTTCACCAAGGGTCAGGGCCGCATTACCGTCGCCGGAAACACCCGTGGCTATGGCCCCCATAACGCTGTGTTCATCCCGGCTGGCACCATGCACGGCTTTGACATGCTCGGTCAGGTATTCGGCTCGATTGTCTTTTTCCCCGACAGCGCTGAAATTGATTTGCCCGCTGAACCCCTGCACCTGCGTTTTCGCGAAGCAAACCTGCATAGTGAACTRACCGTCCTGATYGATAACATCCAGCGAGAGCTGGAGCGYRACCAATCCGGYCAGGACCGCGCATTGRTDCATCACGGCGGCTTGCTATCTGTATGGTTGCAGCGACAGGCCGAAAACATGCCTGAGGCCGAAATCCAGCTGGATGCCTCGCGCCGCCTGACAGCCGCCTATACCGCATTGGTTGAGCGCGACTTTCACCTGGCCAAATCGGTATCGGAATACGCCARCGAACTTGGCGTTACTCCGACCCACCTGTCACGGGTGTGTAATACCGCCTGCGGTCGTCCGGCATCATCGCTGTTGAATGAGCGGGTTCACTATGAAGCCCGCCGCCTGCTGCGCGAAACCCGCACCCCGGTAAAAGACATAGCAGAACATCTGGGCTTTAATTCTGCGGCCTATTTYACCCGCTCATTTCAAAAACAATCCGGCAAAACCCCGAGTTCGTTTCGTAAAGCAAGGTAACAAATAGTTTCCCGCGATAATTACGATTTCCCTTGCGTGTTTGGTCCTTGTCGTTTTTGAATTAGGCTAATGTCGTTTTTGAGCTACAAAACGGTAAAAGAGAACATTGACGAATGCACTGCCACATGCGGAAATACCCGGTAATAGGGGGGCTTGCTAATCTTCAGTTACATAACTGCCGGTCAATTCTACTGACTGACCCCGAATATAATTCAAATACATCTCAGGGAGAAAAAGATGACATCTGAAACCATTAACGGAAAACCTATTCATTCMGCGGCACTGATGTACGCGGATGAATGCAAGGCTGGCAAACTTAGCCGGCGTGAATTTTTAACCCGCAGCACTGCCTTTGGCGTGACAACGGTTGCGGCATACGGGCTGATCGGGCTGGATGCGCCTGCCCAGGCCGCGGCCCATATGCAGCAGGGTGGTACATTGCGTGTACAGATGAGCGTGCGCGCCCTGAAAGACACCCGCACCGCTGACTGGTCCGAGATTGCCAATGAAACACGCGGCACGCTGGAATATCTGGTCGAATACAACAACGACGGCTCATTCCGTGGCATGTTGCTGGAAAGCTGGGAAATCAATGAAGACGCGACCCAGTACACGCTGAATGTGCGCCCCGGTGTCAAGTGGAACAACGGTGACGACTTCACCGCCGAAGATGTTGCGCGCAATATCACCCGCTGGGCGGAAAAGGATGTCGAAGGCAATTCAATGGCGGGTCGGATGTCGACGCTGATTGATGCCAACACCAACAAGGCCATTGAAGGGGCAATCGCTGTCACCGGGCCACTGACAGTGCAACTTAACCTGCCAAGCCCCGACATTTCACTGATCCCCGGCTTTGCGGATTACCCGGCGGCGATTGTGCATTCCAGCTATAACCCTGAAGCCGGCGAAACTGGCCCYGGTACGGGACCAATGCTGCTGAGCGAACTGGAAGTCGGCGTGAAGGCGGTTGTGGAACGCAACCCTGATCACACATGGTGGGGCACCGAAGTCTATGGCGGCCCATACCTGGACCGGATCGAATACACCGATTTCGGYACCGAACCTTCGGCATGGCTGGCRGCGATTGAAAGCGAAGAAGTCGACATGCTGCACGAAAGCATCGGCGAATTCATCGAAGTGCTTGATGGTCTGGACCTGGTGAATTCCAGCGTCGTAACCGCGGGTACAATTGTCATTCGTCCTAACCAACTGGCCGAGGTCGATGGCATGAACCCATATGCTGACAAGCGTGTGCGTCAGGCGATTTCAATGGCGGTAGATAACAGCGTTCTGCTGGAACTGGGTTATGGTGGTCGTGGTGCGGTCGCTGAAAACCACCATGTCGCCCCGCTGCATCCCGAATATGCCGCGCTGCCACCCATGAAGCACGATCCAGCCGGCGCCAAGGCGTTGATGGAGGAAGCAGGCATGGGTGACTTTGAGCATGAACTGGTGTCCATCGACGATGACTGGCGCAAAAACACAACTGATGCGGTTGCCGCCCAGTTGCGCGACGCCGGTATCAAGGTGAAACGCACGGTGCTGCCGGGTTCAACCTTTTGGAACGACTGGACTAAATACCCGTTCAGCTCAACCAACTGGAATCACCGACCCCTCGGCGTACAAATCCACGCACTGGCCTACAAAACCGGTGAAGCCTGGAACGAATTTGGCTGGTCAAACGCTGAATTCGACACCTTGCTGACCCAGGCCCTGTCCATCGCCGACGCCAAAGCGCGCAGCGAAGTCATGGCCAAGATGGAGGCGTTGATTCAGGAAGAAGGCGTGACCATTCAGCCTTACTGGCGTTCAATCTTCCGCCACCATATCCAGGGGCTGGTTGGAACTGAGATGCAAGTCTCGTTTGAGCATCACCACTACAAGTGGGGCTTTGCAGCCTAGTTCGGATACCAAATATCTGGGGGGCGGAAACTTCGCCCCCCAGTTCTGCTAAACTGGATGTTGGTCCAGTAAGTATCGGGAACAAAATGGCGTGGCCCACTGTGGCCTAAGCCCGGCCCGAATTCGGTGACAAACCGCGCCTGTTAATTCGCAATTTACAAGCGAAGCTGGCGACAAAACGACAGGGAACCTGATGGGACTGTTCATCTTACGCCGTTTRGGGATGATGTTRCTGACAGCATTATGCCTGACRTTTATCGTTTTCTTCCTGACCAATCTTTTTCCAAAYCTKGAAAAGCTSGCCAAAACCCAAGGCAACTTCCGCATGTCGGACGAAGCCGTGTTGTCGTGGCTGGAAAAAAAGGGCCACACACAGCCCACGATTAAGAAATACGGCCAGTGGCTGGGTGTGATGCCGGGGTTTGTCTGGGAAAACGAAGACGGCACCCTGACCGGGCGCTGCTTTGATCCACGCAACCCGGACGCAGACGTACCGACGTTTTGTGGCATCATTCAGGGCGACTGGGGCCAGTCCACGGTTTTCAAGGATGATGTTTCCAAGATTATCGGCAAACGGCTGGGGCTCACCGGCAAGTTGATGTTCTGGGTGATGGTCCTGATGGTGCCATCGGCGCTGCTGCTGGGTGTGCTGGCCGGGATGCGCGAGGGGTCAAAACTGGACCGATCCCTGTCAACGGTATCCATCGCCACCACCGCCACACCCGAATATGTGTCGGGCGTTATCTTTATCGCVGTGTTTTCSTCGTCCGCTTTTGGRCTGAAATGGTTCAARGGCACCGCGACMWSYGCMATGGATGACGCGAATTTCAACAACTTCTTCCTGCCGGTCCTGACAATTGCGCTTTATGGTATBGGCTATATCGCCCGGATGACCCGTGCCAGCATGACCGAGGTGATGACGGCGCAATACATCCGCACCGCCCGCCTGAAAGGCGTCAGCTTTCCCAAGATTGTCATGAAACACGCCCTGCGCAACGCGCTGATCGCGCCGTTTACGGTGATCATGTTGCAGTTCCCGTGGCTGCTGAACGGTGTGGTGATTGTCGAAACCCTGTTCAACTACAAGGGCTTTGGCTGGGTGCTGGTGCAAGCGGCCAGCAACAATGACATTGACCTGTTACTKGCCGCCTCTGTGGTGGCCGTGTTCGTGGTTCTGGTGACGCAGTTGATATCAGATATCGGCTATGTATTCCTGAACCCACGTATCAGAATAGCTTGAGGAGGGCGTAGTCATGGAAGAATTATCCTGGGGCGCAATCTTTATCCGCCTGTTCGTACAATTCACCCCGGTCTGGATTTCACTGATYGCAGTGTTTTCCCTGTCGATTGTATTCAAACGAAAACTTGGCCTTTACGGTAAACTGTTTGACAGCACCGTGGGCATGATCGGCTTTGCTTTGGTGATGTTCTGGGTCTTTACCGGGGTTTATTCCGGCTTTGACATGGTCCTGATGACCGACCCGCTGGCGCAGGTTTCCGGCATGAAGAACAAACTGCCGGGAACACCCCTGCCCGATGGAAGCGGCTATTACCTGCTGGGTGGTGACAATCTGGCGCGCGATGTATTCAGCCGCATGGTGGCGGGCAGTCTGATCGTGATGAAAATCGCACCACTGGCCACCGTGTTTGCCTTTATGGTCGGGATCACATTGGGCCTGCCGGCGGGGTATTATGGMGGCAGGCTGGATACGATCCTGTCATTTGTCGCTAATCTGGTTCTGGCGTTCCCGGTGATCCTGCTTTTTTACCTGCTGGTTACACCCGAAATCGTTCAAACCGGCATCCCAAGTTACATGGCCGCGGTGCTGTTTATATTCCCAATCATCTTCCTTGGGGTATTGCTGAACTCTCGGTTCTACACCCAGCCCAATAAGCGCAACCTATATGTCGGTGCCATGCTGATCGTGACGGTAGTGCTTTACCTCTCGGCCATCAGTTCCCCGGGTACGGCGATTTCGTTTGTGCCAAAGGGCCTCGATTTCTTCGACATCGATCCCGGAATTCTGGTGGTGTTTGTGTCCGTGGTGTTCGTGAACTCGCCAACCGTTTATCGTATCGTGCGCGGACTGGTGCTGGACATTCGCACGCGCGACTATGTCGCCGCTGGCCAAACCCGTGGCGAGGGCGCTTGGTACATCATGCTCTGGGAAATCCTGCCCAATGCCCGTGGCCCGCTGATCGTCGATTTCTGTTTGCGGATTGGTTACGTCACCATCCTGCTCGGGACGTTAGGGTTCTTTGGTCTTGGCCTGTCATCCGAAAGCCCSGACTGGGGATCWACSATCAATGACGGGCGCAAGCTGYTGTCGATCTTCCCGCACCCGGCCCTGCCACCTGCCCTGGCGCTGATGAGCCTTGTGTTGGGTCTGAACCTGCTGGCCGAYGGTCTGCGCGAAGAAAGCCTGAGGGATTAAGGAGAATACCATGTCACAATGGGATAAAAACAGCCCGATCCTCGAGATCACCGATCTCTCAATTTCTTTCTTCACCCGCCTGCGTGAAATCCCGGCGGTGATGGATTTTTCSGCCAYKGTWATGCCKGGYGAAGCTCTGGGTTTAGTGGGCGAAAGTGGTTGCGGTAAATCCACTGTCGCCCTTGGGGTGATGCAGGATCTGGGCGTAAACGGGCGCATCGTCGGTGGCACAATAAAATTCAAAGGTCGCAACCTGAATGAGATGAGCGACGAAGAACTGCGCGACATCCGTGGCTCGGAAATTGCGATGATATATCAAGAACCTATGGCCTCGCTGAACCCGGCAATGAAGATCGGCAAACAGCTGATGGAAGTGCCGATGATCCATGAAAAGGTCAATGAAAAARTAGCATACCAACGCGCGCTTGAGGTAGTAACAGACGTCAAACTGCCCGACCCGGAGCGCATTTTAGGCAGCTACCCACACCAACTTTCCGGCGGTCAACAGCAGCGCATCGTTATTGCTATGGCCCTGATGTCAAAGCCTTCGCTACTGATAYTGGATGAGCCCACAACCGCGCTGGACGTAACCGTTGAAGCCGCCGTTGTTGAACTGGTCAAAGACCTTGGAAAAAAATACGGCACAAGCATGCTGTTCATCAGCCACAACCTTGGCCTGAYTCTGGAAACCTGTGACCGAATTTGCGTGATGTATTCCGGCGAGGCTGTGGAAACCGGTTCGATCAAAGATGTGTTCGACAAGATGCAACACCCTTATACGCAGGCCTTATTCCGCTCTATCCCGCTGCCGGGGGCTGACAAAAACACCCACCCGCTGGTGGCGATCCCCGGCAACTTTCCCCTGCCCCACGAGCGCCCCGACGGCTGCAACTTCGGCCCGCGATGTGACTACTTTGAGGCCGGGCGTTGTGATGCCGGCGACATCCACATGGGACCGATCAAGGGTGATGACCGCCACGATTCTCGCTGTGTGAAGTTCGATGAAATTGACTGGAATGCCCCGATTACCGTCGGTGAAGTCAAAGAAAAAGCGCCGATTGGCGAAGTTGTCCTGAAGATGGACAACCTTAAGAAGCACTACGAAGTTGCGGCCAATGCGTTGTTTGGCGGCGGCGACAAGAAGGTGGTCAAAGCCAACGAATCCCTGTCGTTCGAAGCCCGAGAAAGCGAAACGCTGGCAATTGTTGGCGAAAGCGGTTGCGGCAAATCCACCTTCGCCAAGGTGCTGATGGGACTTGAAACCGCGACCTCGGGTGAGATCACTCTGGACGGGCGCAACATCGAGAGCATCCCGATTGAAGACCGCGACACCGAAACGGTTTCTTCGGTGCAGATGGTCTTTCAGAACCCATTTGACACGCTGAACCCTTCAATGACTGTGGGTCGCCAGATTGTGCGCGCCTTGGAAATTTTTGGTATCGGTAACTCTGACGCCGACCGCAAACAGCGCACACTTGAGCTGCTTGATCTGGTCAAACTACCGCGCGAATTCGCCGAACGGATGCCGCGGCAACTGTCGGGTGGTCAAAAGCAACGTGTAGGAATTGCGCGCGCCTTCGCCGGTGGTGCGCGGATTGTGGTGGCGGATGAACCAGTTTCAGCGCTCGATGTTTCCGTGCAGGCGGCGGTGACAGACCTGCTGATGGAAATCCAGCGCGTCGAGAAAACCACGCTGCTGTTCATCAGCCATGACCTGTCAATTGTGCGTTATCTTAGTGATCGGGTGATGGTGATGTACCTCGGCCATGTGGTTGAGATTGGCGAYACMGATCAGGTGTTTTCACCCCCCTACCACCCCTATACCGAGGCGTTGCTGTCGGCCGTGCCGATTGCCGATACCAGTATCGTGAAAAAACACATCGTACTGGAGGGCGACATTCCGTCAGCGATGAACCCACCAAGTGGTTGCCCGTTCCAGACCCGCTGTGGTTGGAAAACGCAGGTACCGGACGGGCTGTGTGACCGGGAACTGCCCGAAATGCGCAAAATGGCGGATGGSCAYGAGATTAAATGCCACCTGTCGGATGARCAGYTKGCCAGCATGGAGCCGGTGATTAAGCTGGCGGCAGAGTAAGAAGCCCTGACATGACCTGAATAGTAATTTGGAAACYGGCTATGGCCACATCAAAANGGCACYTGTGATATGACTTTYTCACGAAGCGAAATTGAAGAAAAAGCTAAAAAATATACTGCCGCCTGGAACTCRGGRAAATYGGAAGCTRTCGCCGGTCATTATGCAGAAAATGGCGCAATCGTAATAAACCAAGGCGACCCTTGGAAAGGTCGTGAAGGTGTCAGCGAAATGGCCGCTGGATTTTTCCGCGATGTGCCGGGCCTGAAACTTTCTTGTGACATGGTACGGGGTGCCGGAACCCATGTCGTGTATATGTGGACGTTCACTGGTCACGATGCCACGACCGGCAATCCCCTGTCTATTGCSGGCTGGGAAGAATGGGATTTGTCGGAGAAAATGGAAATCGTTTCCTCGCGTGGATGGTTTGATGCTGATGATTATACAAGGCAAGTTGAAGGAAAGTAGATTTCACAAGACACGGGAACTATCATTACGTCCGATTTCGCCCCCCTGCCTGAACCGCCGTATTATGCAGTGATATTCACCGCTCAGCTAAGTGATGAAACCATTGGCTACGACAAAATGGCCGACCGGATGGGCGAACTGGCGGCCCAGCAGCCGGGCTATCTGGGGGTGGAAACCACCCGCAATGAMACCGGGCTTGGCATCACCGTCAGCTATTGGGCAGATGAGGCCTCGTTGAAAAACTGGAAGCAAATTGCCGAACACACCACCGCCCAGAAAATGGGTCGAGAGCGTTGGTACGCTCATTACACGCTGCGGGTGGCCAGGGTTGAACGTCATTATGATGGGCCTGAGGGGCGTTAACTAAAAAGGGACGCCCGGCAAGGGGCGCCCCAATTGGGTAAAAGACCCAAGATGTTTTACATCTTTTTGACGAAGATGATCGAAGCAGCCGCTGCATTAGGGTGCGGTGCCGTCGCCATCGTATCATCCGATGCCATCGTATCCGAGGCCATTGTTTCATCCGATGCAGCCATTGTGTCGTCCGATGCGGTGGWCATGGAATCGCTGGACGCTTCTGTCATCGCGTCGCCGGTATCCATCATTGCATTGAACTTTGAGATCATCATCGTGCCCTCATCATGGCCGATGTCAAAGCGCAACAGGCTTGCTTCAACTGTGTCGCCGCCGCCGCTCAGATCAACCACGTTGGTTACATAGGTATCCGGCAACATAGTTGGTGCAACCATCGAAATTACCCGTACCGCAGTGGCGTCGGTTTCAATGTCAAATGTCACCGACATACCGGGGGCCAGCAGCACACCGGGAGGGCCATCAGTACCATGGCCAACCATAGCATCCGGACCAATACGCGCGGCCAGCATGGCTGGATCACCGGTCAGGATTTGCTCTTCGGCTTCGGGGGTTACGTAGGACCCCATGAAGATATTGCTGTCATTTGCGACATTGGTAATCAGGATCGGCGCGAGCAGTTCTTTTTCCAGATTGTTGGTGACGGTGACGGTGTATTCGCCTGCGCTCGCCATTCCTGCGATCAGCGAAAGGGCCGCAGCACCCAGTGTAAGTTTAAACATCTTGTTCTCCTTTTTCATGACAATGGAACAGTCATAGGGGGACAGATGCGCGGAGACAAAGCACATCACTTAACATGAATGTGGGAATAATTACTGACTAATCCGTGACTTAGGCGTTACTGACGTGCCAGTATCCTTGTCACGTAATTCTGGGTCTCTTTATAGGGCGGAATACCGCGGTATTTTTCCACCGCTTCCGGGCCCGCGTTATAGGCCGCCAGAGCAAGCCGCCATGAACCAAACCTGTCGTACATCTGGCGCAGGTAGCGCGCGCCACCATTCAGGTTATCGGTCGGGACATGGGCGTTGACCCGCAGAACTTGCGCCGTGCCCGGCATCAATTGCGCCAGACCAATGGCACCTTTGGGCGAAATCGCTTTTGGGTTCCAACCGCTTTCCTGCGTGATAAGGCGCAGGAACAGGTCTTCGGGAATATTGTAGGTTTTAGCGGCAGTTCGGGCCGGGGCAATATATGGGCTGGATTGCGAATCGATATACGCCCAGGATTGCGGTGTGCCGGGAATGATGGCTGTCGGGGGTTGCAGGCGGACAGAGCTGGAATATTGCGATGCTGCGCGGTTATCGAGAACTTCAAGTTGTGAGCGCAGCAGATCGGTGCGGGATTTTGTGGAAAGCGTCAGCGGCTCAGCCTGTCCGACGAGCGGAGCGGCAAGCAGTRCCAAGCTCAATAAGATACGTGTGTGAAACATAAAAACCCCAGACCCTAGACCGAGTATATAGGAAGAATGCGAAAGACTGCCAGAGGTCGGGGATATTAAGCTGTGTTTAACCAAGTTAAGCTGATGTAGGTTGCAGCGAATTTTATGAGAATCGACAGGAGAAAAACATGGCGGGTTCAGTAAATAAAGTAATCCTGATCGGCAATCTGGGCGCGGACCCGGAAGTGCGGACATTTCAAAACGGTGGCAAGGTTTGCAATTTGCGGATTGCAACATCAGAGACCTGGAAAGACAAGAATACAGGCGAACGCCGGGAAAARACTGAATGGCACACCGTGGCTGTATTCAGCGAAGGTCTGGTTCGGGTCTGTGAGCAGTATCTGAAAAAGGGCTCGAAGATTTATCTTGAGGGCAAATTGCAGACCCGCAAATGGCAGGATCAGTCTGGCAATGATCGTTATTCAACCGAGGTTGTCTTGCAGGGCTTTGGCAGCACATTGACGATGCTGGATGGCCGCAGCGGTGGCTCTGGTGGCGGTGGTGGTGGCGGCGATTATATGGCCGATCAGCAGGCTGGTGGTTCATCCGGTGGCGGATTTAGTGGTGGCGGTGGTGCTGCCAGTGACATGGATGACGAAATTCCGTTCTAGGCACTAAGCGGAGCAGCCTTTCGGCTGCACGTWTATTTTTTCCGGGCCTGATCAGCCCGGGATGCCTTCGGCGAAAGTATTTGTRAAAAGAAGAAGTTTARGCAAGCGCGTCTTTTAGGATCGCCTTTACGACGGCCATATCAGTGTTGGCTTCAATGAACGCCTGACCGATACCGCGCGCCAGAATAAAATGCAGTTTACCGTTGATCACCTTTTTGTCCTGCGCCATTAGGGCGAGCAACGCATCTGCATCCGGAAGATCGCCTGGGATATCGCTTAGGTCGGTTTTCATCCCCATGGATTTGAGATGCACGCGTACCCGGCTGGGGTCTTCCTGCGAACACAGGCCCAAACGGGCCGAGGTTTCAAATGCCAGCGCACACCCAATGGCAACGCCTTCGCCGTGMAGCAAGCGATCAGAGTATCCGGTSGCGGCCTCTAATGCGTGGCAGAAAGTATGGCCGAGGTTCAATAGCGCGCGATCGCCTGCTTCCAGTTCGTCGCGTYCAACGATATCAGCCTTCATCTGGACCGAACGCCGGACCGCCTGCTGACGCAGCTCCATGTCACCCGCCGCCAATGCGGGGCCGTTGTTTTCCAGCCACTCAAAGAAACCCACGTCGCCAAGCAGCCCGTATTTTACAACTTCGCCGTAACCCGACAGAAAATCACGCGCGGWCAGGGTACCAAGGACGTCAATATCCGCCAAAACCAGTGTCGGCTGGTGAAAAGCGCCAATCAGGTTCTTGCCGTGTTTCGAATTGATCCCGGTCTTGCCGCCAACCGAACTGTCAACCTGCGCCAAAAGCGACGTTGGTATCTGGATGAAACGCACTCCGCGCCGCAGCACCGCCGCGGCAAACCCGGCCAGATCACCGATAACACCACCACCAAAGGCGATGACGACATCACCGCGTTCAACCTTTTGTTCCAGCAGCCAGTCAACGCTCGTTGAAAAATTATCCCAGCTTTTTGTGGCTTCACCAGCAGGCAAAACCAGTGACGTCATGGTTATCCCGTCCCGTGCCAATCCGGCGCGCAAGGTATCCAGATGCAATGCAGCCACAGTTTCATCAGTAATCACGCTAACCTTTGGCCGGCTCAGAAATGGTGCTATCTCGGCCCCGGCCCGCGCCAATAGCGCGCGTCCAATCCGCACATCATAGCTGCGATCCCCAAGCGGTACTTTTACGACGTCGATCATTCAGTACCTTTCCAGTACATCCGCACGGGTCAATAACGCATCCACCACGCAATTGGCCATCTCTTCGATTGAATATCCCGGGCGGGCAGTAACGCTAATTTCGGCYTTGGCATAGCTKGGTTCGCGAGTTGTACAAAGCTGTTCCAGCGTGGCGCGCGGATTATCWGTGCGCAGCAARGGRCGGGTGTTTTTGTGTCGAACCCGCGCCCATAGCAGTTCAATATCCGCGCGCAACCAGACCGAGACKCCRATATCCGCAATRATMCGACGGTTTTYYTCYGCCAGAAACGCRCCGCCACCYGTGGAAAGGATACCSGGYTYTTCAACCAGAAGTCTTTTAATTACTTCGGTCTCGCGTTTGCGAAAAAATTCTTCACCATCACGCTCAAATATTTCRGCGATGCTTTGGTTAGCTGCAACCGCCAATTCTGCATCGGAATCAAGAAAATCAACGCCCAATTGCGCAGCAAGCGCTGTGCCAACAGCTGTTTTCCCYGCCCCCATCATCCCGACAAGAACCACGGTTTTTTTTAAWTTATATGCCAATTGGCAAGGCTCCGCGCAAATTWATACCTCTRAATGGCGTGAACTTTACAAAGATGCCATATATAAAGCGACAAAGCCCCCCAACAGAGGGGCAAAATTGAGGTTCGAGTCAGAAAGGCGATACATGTTTGCCAGAGTTTTTAAGTTGCTCTTGTTTTTGGTGGTATCGGGGTTTGTAGGGTTGGTTGGTTTTGGTTATCTTGGTGATCTTTCCCCAAACCWGCAGGAAGTGCGGGAGCCAGTGATACTGAATGTTGATTAGAGCCACTTGTTTGGCAGCATTTGCGTTGGCAATTGGAGTRACGCAGACCAGTGCGCAGGCGCCATTGTCCGCGATTGACTGGTTATCAGATAGCCTGGCCACCCCCCACGTGGCGGCGCAACCCCGTTCAGATGTCGCCCAAAGCGCATTACCCGAAGACGTGTCGGTTTCAGAAATATCCGGGCCAACAGCAGATGCCGTCGGGTTGTTGCCATTCAGCGTCACCGGCTTGCCACGAAATCTGTGGGGCAACAGCCAGTCCGCTGATCTGGCTGGCCGGTTGCAGATCGAGCAATTGGAAATGTTGCCGGCAATGCGTAATTTGCTTTATACATTGTTGTTGGCAGAACTTGATCCACCGTTTGATGGCGGGCCTGACACCATTTTATTTCTGGCGCGCCTGGATGCGCTGTTATCCCTTGGGGCGCTGGAACAGGCGCAGTCGCTGCTACAATTGTCCGGCCAAGATCAGCCCGAACTGTTTCGCCGTGCATTCGATGTTTCCCTGCTGTTGCGGGTAGAAGATGACGCCTGTGAGACACTACGATCAACACCTGCTYTATCCCCTACTTTTCCCGCGCGAATTTTCTGTCTGGCACGGGGTGGTGATTGGGACGCGGCGGCTCTTTCACTGGRGACCGGTCGCGCKCTTGGATTTATAACTGATGCGGATGACGCGCTGTTGGCGCGTTTTCTTGATCCGGTTTTGACTGAGTCAGAGCCACGGCTGACCCTTCCGGCACACCCCAGTCCGCTGGTATTTCGGATGTTGGAAGCGATCGGTGAGCCCATTCCMACAGCCGGRCTGCCGCGCGCGTTTGCCCACGCAGACTTGCACGCCAACACGGGATGGAAAGCACAAATCGAAGCGGCTGAGCGTTTAGTGCGTACCGGCGCGATTGATCYSAACCGCTTGCTTGGATTRTACGCTGAGCGCCGCCCGGCAGCCTCTGGTGGGGTTTGGGATCGGGTTAAGGCGGTTCAGGCACTCGATAACGCGTTGAATAACACAGACCAAGATGCAGTTGATATTGCCCTGCCTGCTGCCTGGCAGGTTATGGCGAACGCGGAATTAGAAGTTCCGTTTGCCCGACTGTTCGCGCACCGTTTGACACAGGTAACACTGCAAGGGGCAAGCCTTAATCTGGCATTTGAGATCGGCCTGCTTTCGGATTCTTATGAATCTGTAGCGCTGGATTTCAGTCCGACMACTGATCGCCAACGCCTGCTGATCGCCATTGCCCGTGGCGAACCCGGGGGACGGTTTTCTGCCAATCCGATTACAGCCGCCATGCAGGACGGGTTTCGCGCGCGTGGGATTCCAGTGCGTCTACAATCCCTGACCACGGGCAACCGACTGGGTGAGGCAATATTGCGCGCCATGGCACTWTTTGATAACGGCGCGCGYGGWGAYYTGGATGARCTGACRGATGCACTRGCCTTTTTTCGCGCTGTCGGGYTKGAGGACRTRGCRCGGCGATCGGCCTTGCAGTTATTACTGCTGGAGCGGCGCGGATGAACAATATGGCCCGCCTGATCCAAAGTTTTCTGGAGGCTCAGGCGGCCGAACTGGATGCGGCAACCAATACGCAACTGGCCTACGCCCGCGACCTGAATGACTTTTCGGATTGGCTGGTGCGCAAGTTACTGAAATTCGAATCCTGCACGCGGGGTGATATCGAAAACTATCTGATATTTTGTGACGCGCAGGGTTTGGCGGCATCCACCCGTGCGCGGCGTTTGTCGGCGATAAAACAATTGTTTCGGTTTTGTTTTGAAGAAGGTATTCGCAGCGATAACCCGGCAATTCAGATTAAGGGGCCGGGGCGCGACAAACGTCTGCCGAAAATATTGGATCAGGATGAGGTTTCCCGGTTACTGCAAGCAGCCGGCGAAATGGGCCGCGATGCGGATGAAAACCTGCGCAACACCTGTTTGATGGAACTGTTATACGCCACAGGTATGCGAGTGACGGAACTGGTGGGCTTGCCTGACAGTGCAGCGCGTGGTGATCCGCGAATGCTGCTGATCAAGGGCAAGGGCGGTAAGGAACGCATGGTTCCGCTGTCACCCCCAGCACGCGAGGCGCTGAAAGATTGGTTGGTTGCGCGTGACCTGATCGAGGAAAAGGCGCGAATCAAAGGCAAACCCGCGTCAAAGTTCCTGTTCCCGTCACGTGGCAAACTTGGCCACCTGACACGGCACTGGTTTTATGGCTTGATCAAAGACATGTCAGTGGCCGCCAATGTGCGCCCGGATAAAGTGACCCCGCACACGTTACGACATGCATTTGCAACGCACCTGTTGGCCAACGGCGCCGATCTGCGCACAATTCAGACGTTGCTGGGCCATGCGGATATTTCCAGTACCGAAATTTACACCCACGTACTGGATGAACGATTGCGTGAACTGGTGCTGACCCATCACCCGCTGGCGCGGGATGGTTAGGGCATGGTTAACCCTGACAAATGGCCGTTTGATGATCCAAAAGTAGCAAGCGTGTTTGATAACTTCCCTAATACCGACCGCAAGGGCCTGTTAAAACTGCGGGCGCTGATATTTGAAATTGCGGCCCAAACCCAAGGTGTCGGACAATTACATGAGACCCTGAAATGGGGCCAGCCTGCCTACCTGACACCGGTTACCAAATCAGGTTCTACCATCCGGCTTGGCCTTCCCAAAACCGGAGGTTTCGCGATTTATACAAATTGCCAGACGACGATTCTGTCAGAGTTTCAGCATATGTTTCCCGACGGTTTTAAATATGAAAACAACCGCGCCATACATTTTAACCCCGGGGATAAACTACCACTTGATAAACTGGAATTACTTATCCGGCGCGCACTGACTTATCATCTATGAGCGGCATTGCGCGGCGCAATCCCGCTGGTAATATATCTTCGCTAGGCCAGTAGCCGCTAAGCAGCGCTTTTTCATAGCCCTGCACCAGCCCGGCCCCAACCATAGCTRCACTAGCGCCGCTGGCATCATATGTAAGCCTCTCAAACCTTGGCCCGTCTTTATCCAGTACGACATAAACTGTTTCCGGCTGGCCATTATGGGGTGGCATTCCGATGACACCGGCGTTGATCCAATGGACCCCMGCCACATAACGCTCAAATGCAATACCAGAATGCCCGGCAATAATGCCGTCTACCGGTCCTGCGGCTGCGTGGACCGCCTCAATTTCGGGTAAAAAATCTGCATCCACACTGGTTGACCACAGATARCGCGACACGTCAGCAACWCCGCCATGGATTACAGCGTAGCGTTTGCCATATATGCTAAACACCAGCATATCCGGCACATCCCGCAGGTGTTCCCGGTCAGCATCCGACATCGCCGCACTGGCAAATGGATACCATCCCTTTGACAACACATCACAGGCACTGCCATCTTCGAAACCRCAGCCACAATCATCCGCCGCTATTGCCAGTTGCTTTTCGCAGTTTCCCGCAACCAGTTCACATTGCCCCCGCAACAGGTGCAGCGTTTCCGCAGGGTTGGCACAATAGGCCACAACATCACCGGTGCAAATCCGCCGGTCGGGTGGGATATTCAGCGACCTGGAAACGGTCAGCAGCGCTTGCGTGGCCTGAAAATTCGAATAGGGTCCGCCGAAAAGCAACACATCCCCGGACAATTTYCCAAGGTCTTTGACCCGGCTATCTTCGGCTGGCATATTACGAGCTTCCTTGATCGAACACCTATTCCCGCCCATAAGACGGGAAACCCTTTGAAAGACAATGTAAATGGACCCGGCTACACCGCTTTTTGATACTACCTTTTGGATAACCTCTGGGGCAATAATACTGCTATTGATCCTTTCGGCTTTCTTCTCGGGCTCGGAAACGGCGCTGACAGTTGTGTCGCGCGGCAAATTGCGTGCAAAATCTGACAAGGGCTCTAAGGCAGCTGATCAGGCGCTTAAGATCACCGATGATAAAGAACGCCTGATTGGTTCAATCCTGCTTGGGAACAATCTGGCAAACATTCTGGCGGCGTCTTTAGCCACTGCGCTGTTTACCCGGATGTTTGGTGATAATGGTGTTGCAYTGGCCACATTGGTTATGACTTTCCTGGTGTTAATCTTTGCGGAAGTGCTGCCGAAATCATACGCCATAACCAACCCGGAAAGAGCGGCGATACTGACATCACCCCTGATCCGCCCGTTCATCTGGATATTTTCTCCAATTGTAACCGCGGTGCGAGCCCTTGTACGCGGCATCCTGCGACTGTTCGGTGTACTCACTGACCCCGACAGTCAGATATTAGCCGTTCGGGAAGAAATCGCCGGGGCCATTTCGCTTGGCCATCATGAAGGTGCTGTGGAACGCGAAGACCGCGACCGTCTGCTTGGCGCTTTGGACCTTGGGGATCGCTCAATCGAAGAAATCATGCGCCACCGCTCCGAGATTGAGATGATTGATATTTCATTGCCACCGCAGCAGGTGCTGGAAAAAGTGCTGCAATCCGCCCATACGCGCCTGCCTCTGTTTAAAGAGCATCAGGAAAATATCGTCGGCGTTCTGCATGCAAAAGACATGCTGCGGGCTGTCTACGCCTGGACAAAAGATCGCCCGGATACGCAAAATCAATTCGACGGTTTTGACGTTATGGACGTGGCAAAGAAGCCCTATTTCGCCCCGGAAACCACGCCGCTTGATGACCAGATGCGCGAATTCCTGCGTCGTAATACCCATTTTGCACTGGTGGTTGATGAATATGGCGTATTGCAGGGATTGATTACGCTGGAAGATATTCTGGAAGAAATTGTTGGTGAAATTACCGATGAATTCGATACCGAGACCGAATTGGGGATCAGCCGTACTGACAGCGGTGACTGGCTGGTGGATGGCGCCACTACCATCCGCGACCTGAACCGTGAAAACGACTGGAACCTGCCCGACGATGAAGCCAACACCATCGCTGGTCTGGTGATGCACGAAGCCCAGATGATCCCCGCTGTCGGGCAGGTATTTTCCTTCCATGACTTTCGTTTTGAAGTGATGAAACGCAGCGGCAACCGGGTAACGTGCCTAAAGATCAGACCGCTATAGACGGTTAGCGCCCCTTAAAAAGACTGCCAAAAATACCGCGAACTATGCGCCGTCCGGTTGTGCCCTTAAGTTCCTTGATCACCAGTTTTGCGACGGTGCCACCAAAACCATCATTGGCTTTGCTGGAACGGCGTCTGGATTTTTTAGGTGTGGCGGGCTCATAGCGGCGCGCTTGTTTGAATTTTCGCTCATCAAACTTCAGCTTYTCCTCTGCCGCTTCGGCCTCTTCAGCAGCTTTGGCAGCAGCGGCGGCCCGTGCAGTCAGTCGTTCAAATGCTGAATCCCGGTCAATTTTTGCTTCATACTTTCCAGCAATTGGTGATCCGGMAATCACGGCCTGACGTTCGGCCACCGAAATCGGACCTAGCTGCGAAGATGGTGGACGGATCAATGTACGCTCAACCACGCCGGGGATGCCTTTGCGTTCAAGCATGGATGTTACGGCCTCGCCCACCCCAACTTCTCGTATCGCTTCTTCCGTGGAAAAACGCGGGTTTTCCCGGTAGGTTTCCGCCGCCAGGCGTAGTTGCTTTTTGTCTCGCGCMGTRAAGGCGCGCAAAGCATGTTGCACCCGATTGCCCAACTGGCCTAGAATGTCTTCCGGAATATCATCGGGGTTTTGGGTTACAAAATATATCCCGACACCTTTTGACCGGATCAACCGGGCGACTTGTTCAACCTTGTTAACCAGCGCCTTTGGGGCGTCATCAAACAGCAGGTGCGCTTCATCAAAGAAGAACACCATTTTGGGTTTGTCCGGGTCGCCAACCTCTGGCAGTTCTTCGAAYAGTTCAGACARCARCCAAAGCAGGAAGGTCGCATAAAGTCGTGGCGAGGCCATTAGTTTGTCTGCCGCMAGGATYGAWATGATACCACGACCATCAACATCCGTGCGCATCATATCCGACAGCTCRAGCGCTGGTTCACCGAACAGTTCGGTACCACCCTGGTTGTCCAGCACCAGTAACGAGCGCTGAATTGCACCAACCGAAGAAGTACTGACATTACCATAACGTAGCGACAGGTCTTTGGCATTTTGCCCGACCCAGACCAGAAGCGATTGCAAGTCTTTCAGGTCGAGCAATGGCAAACCTTGTTCGTCCGACACCCGGAATGCGATATTCAACACACCCTCCTGCGCATCGGACAGTTCAAGCAGACGCGACAAAAGCAGTGGCCCCATTTCGACGACCGTGGTTCGAACAGGGTGACCGGCCTTGCCGAACAGATCCCAGAACATCACCGGGAAATTCTCATAGATGTAATCGGTAAAACCWATGGTCCCGGCGCGCTTGGTGAAGGCGTCATGCAATTTGAAATCCGCYGAACCAGATACAGCCAGCCCTGACAAATCGCCTTTGACATCCGAYAGAAAMACCGGGACGCCAGCTTTGGAAAAGTTTTCGGCCAGAATTTGCAGGGTTACAGTCTTACCTGTCCCGGTCGCCCCAGCGATTAGCCCGTGGCGGTTGGCATATTTCAATAACATATCCTGAGCGTCGGCGTAGCCTTCGCCACCACCRCCAATAAAAATCCGGTCTATCACTGGGTCATTCTCCTATTACACACTGGATGTTGCTACTCTCTAGCGGCACAATACAAAATTAACGATTATCTGCCAGTGTTTGTGACGTCCGGGCACGTGTTCTTTTGTGCTTTGATGTACTTCCTCCCTGTTAAACTGGCCGCGCTTTAAAAGGCGCGGCATTTTTTTGTCTAAATGTGATCTCTGGCCTGTTGACGCATGTGGCCAAAGATCCTAACATCCGCTCCACTAAGTCGGCCAGTCCGACAGGGAGCAATAATAATAGGGGAAAGGGTCACTCGTGGCCCTTTTTCCAATTTGAGTCCTGGGATTTTCGGGCGCTGTATTTTTGTGACATCGGCGGAAACTCTCTTTGCACCGTCACAGCTGCAAATTCCTGTCTGACACCAGACAAGACATGTGCTAACTGCGGGCCTGAAATGACATCCAAAATGGATCAAACATGACGAACATTATAAAACTGGCCGCGGCCATCGCCCTTTCAATGGTGGTATTTCCCGCACTGGCAATATCACAGGATACCGCAACCSAAACCCCCGCCGCGCCAAGTGATCTGGCATTGGGTGAAGTATTGGTTGAAGGCCTGACAGTTGGCACCACCTACACCCGTGAAACCCACGGCGATTGGGAAATGCGCTGTGTGCGCACTGAAGACCTGAAAGACCCCTGCCAGCTTTATCAACTGATGAAAGATCAGAACGATAATTCTGTTGCCGAGATCAGTCTGTTTTTGCTTCCTGCCGGTCAGGCGGCATTTGCGGGTGCCACGGTAGCAGTTCCGCTTGGGACATTGTTGACCGAACAGCTTACCCTTAGCGTTGATGGTGGCAGTTCCAAACGCTACCCGTTCAGTTGGTGTACCACTCAGGGCTGCTTTGCCCGGGTTGGATTAACAGCAGATGATGTTGCCGGTTTTCAGCGAGGCGCCAGCGCAGGCCTGTCGATTGTACCGGTCGCAGCCCCGGATCAGACCGTGGCGCTTACACTGTCCCTTAGCGGTTTCACCGCCGGACTTGAGTCGCTCCGCGTTTCAAATGCAGCTATTGCCAGCGAATAAACACTGCTCGGACAAATAACTTGGGCGTCCCCTGGGGCGCCCTTTTATATGCGTCTGAGRGCCAGCACCGCATTCAGCCCGCCAAAGGCAAAAGCGTTGCTCAATACAGCATCAACTTTGGCCTCACGGGCAACATTTGGCACTACGTCCAACGCGCATTCCGGATCAGGTTCTTCATAACCTATTGTCGGCGCGATAATCCCGTCACGCAGCGCCATGATGCAGGCCAGCAATTCCACCGCACCAGTCCCACCGATCAGGTGACCGTGCATTGATTTGGTGGACGATATCATCAACTGGTCCGCGTGGTGCCCAAACACGTCCGAAACGGCGGCACATTCAGTTTTATCGTTGGCAGCGGTGCCAGTCCCGTGGGCGTTGATATACCCGACGTCTTCRGCGTTTAATCCCGCATCCTGCATCGCACCGGCAATGGCACGCGCTGCCCCCTGTTTTGAAGGCATCACAATATCTGCCGCGTCAGATGTCATAGCAAAGCCTGATATCTCCGCCAGCATGTCGGCACCGCGCGCCCGGGCATGTTCGTATTCTTCCAACACAAAAATCGCGGCCCCTTCCCCTTGCACCATGCCATCACGGTTGGCTGAAAACGGGCGGCACGCTTTTTTGGACATGACGCGCAGACCTTCCCAAGCCTTAACGCCGCCAAAACACAGCATCGATTCTGAACCACCGGTCACCATCACCTTGCCCATACCAGAGCGAACCATATGAAACGCCTGCCCCATAGCATGGTTCGACGACGCACAGGCAGTGGCCACAGTAAAAGACGGACCCTTTAGATTGTATTCCATCGACACATGACTGGCAGCAGCATTGTTCATCAGTTTCGGCACAACAAATGGATGCACCCTGTTCTTGCCGTCCTCATATACGGAGCGATAATTTTCGTCCCAGGTGTTCACCCCACCCCCGGCGGTCCCCAGAATAACACCCGAACGCGCCGCTAGTTCCCCCGTGAAGGTCAGCCCTGATTGGGATATGGCCTGATTGGCGGCCAGCAGCGTGAATTGAGTAAAGCGGTCATAGAGCGAGATTTGCTGGCGATTGAAATGGCTCTCTGCGCTATAGTCTTTGACCTGCGCACCAATTCGCACCGACAGGCGTTCAACATCGCGTATGTCCAGTTGGTCAATTCCACACCGTCCCTCGGCCATAGCCACCAGAGTTTCGGGCATACTATTGCCCAGTGCATTGATCGTCCCTGCCCCGGTGATCACAACCCTTTTCATGTTGTCTTATCAGTTACCAGATTTGTGACCGCCTTGATAATTGCGGCAACTGTAGAAATATCAAAATCCCCGGCGTTTGGTTCATTCGCATTGAATGGCACATCAATATCAAATGCCTCTTCAATCGCGAAAATACATTCCACCAGCGCCATGCTGTCTATCCCAAGGTCCGCCAGCGTGTGGGTCATCGACACGTCGGAAACTTCGATTAACGCTTGTTCAGCGATGATTTCCAGTACCTTTTGTTTAATGTCCGGTGCCATGACCATTCCCGCGCAACTGACTAATGGGTCATTTAGTCGTTGTCGGGTGTTTTTGAAACCGGTTTCTTGGRTTGGCCTAACCCTTGCATCAGGCGCGGCAACCGTCGCAGGGCTTTGTAGCTTTCAACATGGGTTTCCATTTTAACGGCCGGATAGCCCAGAATTGCGCGCCCCGAGGGAACATTAGACAATATTTTGCTGGCACCGCCGGCAATTACGCCGTCACCAATGCTGATATTGTCGGCCACACCGGCCTGCCCGCCAAGAACCACGCCATTACCCAAGGTGGCCGAACCACCGACGGCGACATGGGCACATAGCAAACAATTCTGCCCGACTTTCACATTGTGGCCAACCTGAACGAGCGCGTCGATCTTGGTGCCGTCGCCAATAGATGTTGGGCGGATCGTGCCTGCGTCAATACTGGAATTCGCGCCGACTTCAACATCGTCACCAATCAGGACACCTCCGATTGATGCAATCTTTAACCAGTCCTGATCTACGTGTTCCGCCTCGGCACCGCTTAAGGTCTCGCGGACCTTTTCGACGGAAGACTTTTCAGCCGTGACAAAGGAAAACCCATCAGCCCCGATCACCACACCCGAATGGGCGACAAACCGATCCCCGATTTTTACACGCTGAGCGATGTTGACACCGGGCTGCAGATGGCAATCATCGCCAATCTCAACCCCGGGGCCGATCGTACAATGCGCACCGATTTTCGCCATTGATCCAATTACAACATTTGCAGAGATCACGACGAAAGGCCCGATCGTGGCCTCTTCACCTATTTTCGCCAATGGATCAATTAGTGCGCTTGGATGGACACCCAGGTCTGGCAAAGCAGTATCATCAAGAAATCCCGTCAGAGCCGCCATGGCAACCCGTGGCCGATCTACCAGAATAGCAGCTTCCAGCCCCAAACTCTGCCAATCTGTTTCCTGCCAAAGGATGGCCGCACGGGCCAGTCCTTTCCCAAGATCATCGGCGAATTTTGCGTCCATAGCGACAGCCAACTGGTCGCAATCTGCATTCTTTGGCTCACTGACGCCCCGAACACTCATATCCACCATACCTACTGCCCGCGCGGACAAAGCGTCGGCAATATCGCTGATTTTATATCCGGCCATGGCTCTCTCCGCGTTGTCAGGCGCGTCGCACCCGATACAGAAAGAGACTTAGCTTTGTACGGCCCGCAGTACCACCCCGGCGTTTTGCAGGGCAGCAAATATCCGACCATCGCGGCCATAGACGTCGCGGCGGAATTCAATCTTGCCCTTTGCGGTTGTAATGGCGGTTCGGTAAACCAGATGCACCGGGATCTGTGTAGCCAGCGGCACCACGGTTTCACGCCCCGTAGCCAGACGCGCCTGGAAGAACCCTTCGGGATCACTTTCCTGACGTTTCAGCAACGTATAGGCAAAATCAAACGGATCGCGCAGGCGAATACAGCCGTGGCTGAAAGCCCGTGATTCGCGCAAAAACAGGTTCTTTTCCGGGGTATCATGCAGGTAAATATTATAGCGGTTCGGRAACATGAATTTGACCAGACCAAGCGCATTACGGCGCGATGGAGGCTGTTTCAGATCAAACGGAAAATTCGATCTTGTATATTKSGWRAAGTYSAKMSMWYYSCGGCTGACMRYRCGKCCGCKKSMATCRWMCASACGCARATGSCYCASSGCATTKGGRTTMYSYTKCAWYWWSGGCAGRTATTCTTTGRYMGYGATYGAGCGKGGWAYAWWCCAGGTTGGATTGATAACCATATGTTCCATAACGTCGGAAAATTCCGGGCTGCGACGATCCGATTTATTCGCCCCCACAACTGACCGGGTTTTGAATGTGACCTTATTATTATCAATAATAGCCGCCGAGAAATCAGCGAGGTTTACCCAGATATGACGCTTACCACGCTCCATGTTCATCCAGCGCTCGCGTTCCATCGCCACCAGAATTGAGCCAAGCCGTGTCTGTGGTGACACGTTGACTTCTTTCAACGTACCGGGGCCAGCAACACCATCGGGGTTCAACCCATGGGCAAGCTGAAACTGTTGCACAGATTTCTGCATATTTGCATCGAATGACTGACTGGCAGACCGGCGCATATAACCCATGGCAATCAAACGGTTACGCAGTGCTACCACGTTGCCGCCGCTTTGGCCGGGTTCCAGTTTTTTACCGGGAACCTGCGCGCCCCAGCCACCTTTGGCCAGCCGCTTTTCCATCGTCAGTTTAGCCTTCATCAGGCGGACATATTCGGGTGATTTTGGCGGCAACTGGCGGATAAATGCGGCAGGAGTTGACTTGTAAAATGACGTCAGTATTTGCAAACGATCCCGCAAAGGAACTCTGCGAACGATGCCTCTATCCACCCGCGACGGGGTAAGAATACCGGTCTGAATGTCGGTCGCGTAATTCAAAAACAGCTTGCTTAGCTCTACTTCTATACGTCCAAGATCACGTTCAGATTYCACCGACCGCAGGTTGGCGCGCAATAGATTGGTGTCATAAGTCGGCAAGCCGTGGTTGCCGGAAGCATCCATTGCTTTAAGCAATGCCTGACGGCGGGATTTGTCTTTGCTGCCCTTGCCGGTCCAGATCGGGGAATACCCGTTGGCCTGATAAAAAGCGGAAATTGCACGATCCTTGGCGGATGCTTCAGCAATCGCCTGCATGAAAGCCGTCACCTGAACCTTGGCTTGYGCCAGTACGGGCGATGCAGCCATTGATACCAGCAATGAACCGGAAGCCAGTAAAAATGACCGGCGCGTAGAAGAGTTAAAATCAGACATAAATTACCTCAGACCCAATATTTGGTACAATGTTACAGTAAATAGTGGCTATATTGTAGTCCATCTATGTTCACATTATCGCAAGGTCAATCTGAAGATGCGGCGGAAATTTTGGCGCCGCAACTTGCCGTGTCAGCAGGCGCAAACTCAAAAACGGCGAAAACTCGCCGATTTCAAGCACATATAAGATTTGTTCCATTCCAACACTTGGATGCACGCTGCAATTGTGGCATTAAATAAGTGCCTGGGGATGGGGCAATACGATGCTTTGCAGCAAACAAGGCAACGAATAAAGACAGGGCATTAANTTTTCCATGACAGATCAGCGACCAACCGCCATAAGCCGACGCTCTATTCTTGGCGTTTTCGCAGCGACAGCAATTGCCGCTGCTCCTACATTTTCCAATGCCGCCGGACTTTTACGGGGTGCCGGTGATATCCGCCGCATCCGCATGTATTCTGGCCGCACCGGCGAAAGCATGGATACGATTTACTGGATCGAAGGCGACTACATCAAGGAAGCGCTGAAAGAGGTTAACTATTTCATGCGCGACTGGCGCACGGATCAGACAATTTCGATAGATGTGCGCACACTCGACATCATGGCCGCGTCCCACARCCTGCTGGACAGYAATGAACCTTACATGATGTTGTCTGGCTATCGCTCCGCCGCGACCAACGCGATGTTGCGTTCACGATCGCGCAACGTGGCCAAGAATTCACTGCACATGAAGGGTCAGGCTGGCGATCTTCGCCTGAAATCCCGTTCCGTCTCACAGATGGCACAAGCCGCAAAGTCAGTTTCCGCTGGTGGTGTAGGCAAATATTCCCGTTCGAACTTTGTTCACATGGACTGCGGCCCAATTCGCACCTGGCGCGGTTAATCCACCCCTAACAATTTCCCTGAAGTAGCTGGTGCACCCGGCGCGATTCGAACGCGCGACCTCTGCCTTCGGAGGGCAGCGCTCTATCCAGCTGAGCTACGGGTGCTTAAGCGATTGATATAGGCCAAGCGATTGGTGCCAGCAATCCTAAAATATCCAGATACTTCACGGCCATTGATTACCTAAGAAAACAGCTCATGACACAGGTCAAGCGCCTCTACCAACACGTCAATTTCTGACTTGGTATTATACAGCCCAAATGACGCGCGACAGGTCGCCGTAACACCTAAACTCTCCATCAAAGGTTGGGMACAGTGGTGTCCAGCCCGAACTGCTACGCCTTTTTTATCCAAAACTGTGGATATGTCATGGGGATGCGCCGCCCCGTCCAATGTAAACGAAAAAATCGCCGCTTTACCGGGGGCGTTACCCTGCACATTTAGCCAGTTTAGCCCACCAAGCCGCGACACGGCATAATCGCGTAACTCCGCTTCATGGGCAGCGATGTTATCCATCCCCAGCCCCATCAGGTATTCCAGCGCCACCCCAAAGCCGATAGTTTGTACGATGGCGGGGGTTCCGGCCTCATACTTCATTGGCGGGTCGTTATAGCTGACCGCATCGCGGGAAACTTCTTTGATCATGTCACCGCCGCCCATAAAGGGGCGCATCTCATCCATACGGTCCCGTTTGACATAAATTGCCCCGGATCCGGTCGGTCCATACAGTTTATGGCCAGTAATAGCGTAAAAATCGCAATCAATATCAACAACATCCACCGGCATGTGAACCGAGCCTTGCGATCCATCGACAAGCACCGGAACGCCCATATCATGGGCAGTTTTGGTAATAGTTTTCACATCAACAACCGTTCCCAACACATTGGAAACATGCGTAATAGCCACCAGTTTCGTCTTTGGTCCAATCGCGTCAATCACCCGCTGCGGGTCCAGTGATCCGTCGGGTTCAACTTCCACCCATTTTAACACCACACCCTGACGTTCGCGCAGAAAATGCCATGGTACAATATTGGCATGGTGTTCCATCACCGACAGAACAATCTCATCCCCGGCCTGCATCCGTGGCATCGCCCAGGAATAAGCAACCATGTTGATCGCTTCGGTGGTGCCGGAATTCAGGATAATTTCGTCCTGTGAGGCAGCGCCAAGAAACTTGGCAATAGTGCCACGAACAGCTTCATAATTTTCGGTAGCAAGATTAGAAAGGTAATGTAAGCCTCTGTGAACATTAGAATATTCCATCGAATACGCATTGCTGATCGCATCAATAACCACCTGCGGTTTTTGTGCCGAAGCGCCATTGTCCAAATATACCAGCGGCTTATTGTTAACTTCCCTCGACAGGATCGGAAAATCACGCCGGATTTTTTCGACGTCATACATTCAAAGAACCCCCATCATATCAATTCCAAATGCGCCAAAGACAAGGCTGATCACTGTTGCCAGCACGATCATCACCACCAGGACGGCGATAAACACCGACACGGTGGAGCGAAATCCATGTAACTCGGCGACAAAAACTGTAAGCAATCGGAACACCACGAACAGACCRACTAACCCGATTACAACGGCGACAAACGGCATCACCACGGCGGCAATGATCTGCAACACCTGTAGACAGATCAGAACGAACTGTAGCCAGGCCACCAGCAATATTGCATCATCAAGTGATCCCTCGCCGCCTGCAATTCCACCGATCAGATGGATGGCAAAAACCATCACCACCAGCACAAATATTTGTGACAAACCCAGAACAAAAGGGTTCATCCGGGCGACATCGTCCAACTGGGCGTCGGATAAATTAGTGCTGAGCGAAATTGAGATGAACGCAAACACGGCACTTAGAACTGCGATCAGCAGCAGGGTCTCCCACCTTTGGCGGCGCTCCATTTCCCTGGCCATGACTTTACGCGCTCCTTCGCGGGGATCACGTATTGTATCAACGGCGTCTTTGATCAGGCTGGCTAGGTTCAGGCTCATTGGTTGCCCCTAATAGTTTCGGCTTCGACCATAGACGATAGCCAGATCAGAACAAAGGCTGCAAGGGCAATAAGCCCGGATATGTCGCGCACCAGCCCCGGTCCGTTCACGCTGGTTACAAGGCCGTTCAGCAGCCAAAGCGGTGTCACCGCCAGCAGCGACCAGAACAGCGCCATGCGGGCGGATAACCAACTGCCCTGCCCGCCCAAAAGCCGCGCGATAATCCGCGACAGCGCCGCAATGGCGTAAAGCGCYAATGGCGCGATGAACAACCAGCCCATCAACGCCCCACCAAGGCGCGCCTCAAGCGGGATATCCGGGTCTATCAGCGCCTCCAGCTGCAACCGCGGCCACTGCGCCACAAACATCAACAGGCAGGCGACGATAAGGAACACCAATGCCCGATCTTCGCGCAGCCCCTCCGACAGGCGCGCAGCCATCACGCGCCTGGGATGACGCCAGGAACGTATGATATCTGCTGATACCCCCATCAGCTTGCGTGGCGGTATAGCCAGGCCTGAAGGCGTTCCAACAGTTCATCTGCAATGGTTTGTTCTTCAATCTCGTCAATTGCRTCCGCCAGAAACGCRAGCACCAGCAGGTCCTGCGCTTCATTGTGCGATATGCCCCGYGAACGCAGATAAAACAGTGCCGCTTCGTCAATCGCCCCGGTGGTTGAGCCGTGCGAACARATCACATCGTCGGCGTAGATTTCCAGCTCTGGYTTTGCCAGGAACTGGCTGTCATCATCCAGYAGCAATGCCTGGGATATCTGATAGCCATCCGTTTTCTGCGCCCCGGCTTTAACCAGAATTTTCCCTTGGAATACACCTGTAGCACCGTTTCTCAGAACCTTCTTGAACACCTGACGGCTTTCACAGGACAGGGCRTCGTGGGTTACAAAAACCGTGTCATCATGGTGAAAATCCCCGTCACCAACGGCCGCACCTGCCACATGGGCAATAGCGTTATCACCGGTAAATTCAATCACCGCTTCATTGCGGGTCAGCGCGCCGTTGACGGTCAGCGTAAAACTTTTGAAACTGCTTTCTTCGCCAAGGCGGGCRAAWATATGGGTTATTGTGCGCCGTCCGTGGGCGCGACCCTGTGTACGAATGTGGTTAAACGAAGCACCGTCCGCAACATCCACTTCCATAACCTTGTTCATACGTGCGGCTGCGGGGCCATTTTCCAGCAGAGTCAAYTCTGCCCCTGCTTCCACCTTGATCACATGATGCAAAACTGCGTCGGAATTGTCGTCGTTTTGCATGTAGATCAACGATACCGGTTTAGCCGCTTTGCCTGTCACCCGAATAACCACCCCATCCATAGCTGTCGCGGTATTCAACGTTGCAAACGGGCGTGCAACCGGGTCTTGCCCGCGGGTTTCCAACACGCCGTACAGGTCTTTGGCCCAGTGAATATCACGCTTACTTACCTCAGCCAGACGTTCAATTTCGATCCCCGCCATTGCCAGATCATCCGACGCATCCGCATCAAACACCCCGTCAACAAATACGACCTTCAGCCGGTCAACCGTGCCGAAAACCTGCGTATCTACCGGATTGAACACCGGCGATTCAGGCGCGTCGCTTTGGTTCAACGTGGCCGGGTCGGTGTATTTCCAATACTCATCACGCCGCCCCGGCAGGCCCATGGCGCGAACCCGCACCAGCGCATCTTTGCGCGCGGCACTGGCCCACGCAGCACCTTCCGGCAAGGTCAGATTGCGCAGGCGATCAACCACGTCCGATGTTGCCTTAACCGCGCCCATCAGGCCACCTCTGCCAATATATCGGCGTAGCCGTTGTGTTCAACTTCCAGCGCCAGTTCCGGCCCGCCGGTTTTGACGATGCGCCCGTCTGCCATGATATGCACGACGTCCGGTTTAATATGGTCCAGCAGACGCTGATAGTGGGTAATCACCAGGAAAGAACGCTTACCATCGCGCAGGGCATTTACCCCGGCGGCCACCAGCTTCATCGCATCGACATCCAATCCGGAATCAGTTTCATCCAACACACACATCTTGGGCTGTAACATCGCCATTTGCAGAATTTCGTTGCGCTTTTTTTCACCACCCGAGAACCCGACATTAACCGGGCGCTTCAGCATCTCTGCGTCGATCTTCAGTTCTTTTGCGCGCGCCCGGATTTCCTTCAGGAACTCTCCGGCTGACATTTCTTCCTCCCCGCGCGCTTTACGCTGAGAATTTACCGCCGTGCGCAGGAACGTCATGTTGCCCACACCCGGTATTTCAATCGGGTACTGAAACGCCAGAAACAGGCCAGCCGCAGCGCGTTCTTCAGGATCGAGTTCCAGCAGGTCTTGCCCGTCCAGCGTTGCGCTGCCGCCGGTTACTTCATAGCCCGATTTACCAGACAAAACATAGGATAACGTCGACTTACCTGACCCGTTCGGTCCCATAATTGCATGAACCGACCCCGGTTCCAGCGACAGGTTCACGCCCTTCAGAATCTGCTTGTCTTCTTCTTCAAGTTTAACGCGCAGGTTTTTGATTTCTAACATATTTTAGCCTTTTTGAATGATGTGTTTACAGCCCGCCCGCCCGATGACGGAAAGCTGTAGCATGGGATTCAGATGAATTTGAGTGGGAGATTCAGCCTTAGCCGAACCAAAACGAACTGGGAATGTTTCCGCACTATTTGCGCAAGATGGCGTTGAGCCAAATCTGTTCAGATGCCTAATTTTKCCCGGGAATTCRAATCGTGGTGCTATTGCACCAGCACGACATCCTCGTTGCCTGATATATCTGCGATGGCTATTGAAACCCCCGCGACCAGAATCGAGTTCGGTTTCGTAGTCGCGATCACGTTGTCCACCCACTGAACGGAAAACCCACGTTCGAACACGCCCGGCGCAAGATGAACTGCATTTTGCATCAACAGAACAGTCGCGAAAACGCCGATCAGTTTGCCCGCGCCATGGACCTTGGAATGAAAGCGAAAGATCACCCGCAGCAAAATGGCGATGGTGATGGCCAGAACCACATCCACACCCATCATAATATCGGCGTCCGGCCCGCTTAGTGCGCCGCCGTTCAACTGAAACCGGGCGTAACGTGCCAACAAAACCGCCAGTGTTCCGATCAACAGGCCGCTGATTAGCGAAACGGGCTGGCTTGCGCCGCGTCGTTCGCGTTTCTTGGTCACTTTGGCTGCTTTGGAGTTTTTGCGTTTGCGTGGGATGTCCGCCGGACCAGTATGATACTGCGTCGTCGTATTTGGACCGCCCACCGCGATTCGGCTCAGACGGTCCTGAAACTGCGATTTTCCCTGATAGATGAGACTCATAGTGTCTGTTCCGTATTCTTCCCAAGGCTGAATATCGCATCTGTTTTGGGCAGGAATTAGACTTTAGCGGTGCATTTTCTCGGCCAATTGTTGATAAAACCTGATCTAATCTTGCGGGTTTCAGGCAGATTACAGCCCCTTTGGAAACTATCCACGGGATACCACCTCCAAACAGAGGAGCAATCCCAGCTGGACCGGGTCCGTTGGAATTACAGGAGGAAGCCGGCAACGAAATCACCCAACAGACCCTTCCAGAGAAATCGCCACCAACTGCTGTGCTTCCATGGCAAATTCCATTGGTAAAGCCTGCAGCACTTCCTTGGCAAACCCGTTTACAATCAACGCCAGTGCGGCCTCTTCACCCATGCCACGCTGGCGGCAATAGAACAGCTGATCATCATCCACCTTGGAAGTTGTCGCCTCATGCTCCACCCGCGAAGAATTGTTCCTGACCTCAATGTAAGGCACCGTATGCGCCCCGCATTTGTCGCCGATCAACAGGCTGTCGCACTGGGTGTAATTGCGGCTGTTCTTGGCCTTCGGGTGCATCGAAACCAGCCCACGGTAAGTATTCTGAGCCTTGCCTGCCGAAATCCCCTTGGACACAATCCGCGACTTGGTATTCTTGCCCAGATGTATCATCTTGGTGCCGGTATCGGCCTGCTGCATGTTGTTGGCGATGGCGATGGAATAGAATTCGCCCTGACTATCATCGCCGCGCAGGATGCAGGACGGGTACTTCCAGGTGATGGCCGATCCGGTCTCCACCTGGGTCCACATCACCTTGGAACGATCGCCACGACAATCAGCGCGTTTGGTGACAAAATTGTAGATACCGCCAACGCCATTTTCGTCGCCGGGGTACCAGTTTTGTACCGTGGAATATTTCACCTCGGCGTCTTCCAGCAGCACGATTTCCACCACCGCTGCGTGCAATTGGTTGGTATCGCGCTGCGGCGCAGTACAGCCTTCCAGATAGGACACGTATGACCCTTTGTCGGCGATGATCAGGGTGCGTTCAAACTGGCCGGTATTTTCGGCGTTGATCCGAAAATAGGTCGACAACTCCATCGGGCAGCGCACGCCGGGTGGCACGTAAACAAACGAACCAGCCGAAAACACCGCCGAGTTCAGCGTGGCAAAAAAGTTATCAGACGCCGGAACCACAGAACCCAGGTATTTCTTCACCAGTTCAGGATGGTTCTCTATCGCTTCCCCAATCGAACAGAATATCACCCCGGCCTTGGCCAGTTCTTCCTGAAATGTGGTGCCAAGTGAAACACTGTCAAACACCGCGTCTACCGCCACTTTACGCCCCTCGGCAGGCGCATTCTCGGCACCTTCAACACCAGCCAAAATCATCTGTTCTTTCAGCGGAATACCCAGYTTTTCATAGGTCGCCAGCARTTTYGGRTCGACCTCATCCAGTGATTTTGGCTTGTCCACCATGCTTTTGGGCTGGGCGTAATAATARAGATCCTGGTAGTCGATCTTGGGGTAGTTCACCATTGCCCAGGTCGGCTCTTCCAGCTTGCTCCAACGCTCAAACGCCGACAGACGCCACTCGGTCATCCATTCGGGTTCATTGTTTTTCTCGGAAATCAACCGCACGATATCGGGATTCACGCCCTTGGGGACGTATTCCATCTCAATATCGGTTTCCCAGCCATATTTATAGGCACCGGATATCGACTGAACGGCCTCAACCGTTTCCTGATCGACGCCTTCTTTGGCTACTAGTTTTTCTGTCTTGCTCATGATCCTGTTCGCCTTTGTATTAAGCAGCTTTTGCACGATAGCGTTTGTGAGCCGCGGCCCATGTATCGACAAATCGAAAAATTTCTTCCCGTGTCGTCGTTGACCCCAGTGACACGCGCACCGCACTTGCCCCTGTTGCCTCATCATATCCCATGGCGCGCATGACCCGGCTGGCGCGCACCTTGCCGCTGGAACAGGCAGAGCCCGCTGATATCGCGAATCCGGCCATATCCATCGCCATCACCTGGGTTTCGCTTTTCCAGCCCGGACTGGCAAAATAGCTGGTATTTGGCAGGCGTTTTGCGCCCTGCCCAACTATCACCAGATCACTGGCCTCGGCTTGCAGACCTTCTTCCAGYAAATCCCGYARCTCRGYSACCTGTTCCCAGACACCRTCCGCMAGATCACGCGCAGCCGCTTCAGCCGCCGCACCAAACCCGGCAATCCCCGGAATGTTTTCCGTACCCGAACGGCGCCCCATTTCYTGRCCRCCMCCWWKKMTNKMGSGCNGYAAYRTCSATRCCTTGYTTTAYGAYMARCGCSCCRACMCCSKTTGGWCCRCCCAGCTTGTGGGCTGATACCAGCCCCATGTCACAACCCAGCCAGTCAAACGCCACAGGTATCTTGCCAAACGCCTGCGTCATGTCGCTTACCGCCAGCCCGGCTGGCAGGTCTTGTATTACACCGCTTTCAGCATTGGCCAGTTGCACACAGGATTGCCCCGGCGCAGAAATATCAACGCACCCGTCCCCATCAACTGCCAGATCGCCGCGCGTCCACGCCTGCACCGCGTCATGCTCTATATCTGCGCTGGACAGATCGCGCCCCGCCAGCGCCAGCGCCCCGGCCTCGGTCGCGCCGGAAGTAAATACAATATCCGCACCGGCCGCACCTATGGCCTCAGAAACCTGCAAACGGGCCTTTTCGACGATACCACGCGCCCCGCGCCCTTCGGCGTGTACCGAAGACGGATTGCCATGCACGTCCAGTGCCGCAATAATCGCCGCCCGGGCCTCGGGCCGCAGAACAGCTGACGCGTTCCAGTCAAGATAGACCCGCTCAGCCATGCGCTGGCCCCCGGTATATTAAAAAAATCATCATTTATGCTCTGCAACTTCAAACAGGGTCGGCACTGCCGGGCACGGCACCAGTTCATTCCTGATCACGTCCGACAACTTGGTCTGCTGTAAAAACACGTACACATTGGCCGACAGGCATTCCCACAACCGGTTAGTCATCGATTGCGCCCGTGTGCCAGATGCCCCGCCTGAGGCACCACCACCCGTGTGCAGGGCCGATACGGTTTCTTCAACCGCTTCCAGTATCTCGGACACGCAAATCTCTTTCGGGTCTTTTGCCAGCGCATATCCACCACCGGGGCCACGCACCGAACGCACCAGCCCGGCGCGGCGCAAGCGCACGAACAACTGCTCCAGATACGGCAGAGAAATRTCCTGACGTTTRGAAATATCGCCCAAAGAAGACAGGGTATCGCTTGGTTGCGTCGCCAGATCGGCCAGTGCAACCATCGCGTAACGTCCCTTTGTGCTCAGTTTCATCGCCCCAAACCCTTAATTTTGTTGACCTCAGGCAGCCAAATCATTACCTGACGTTCAACCGCAATCCGCCCAAGGGCGGTCAATTTAGAATTGTTCTAAGATATCCGAGGGAATTCGTCAAGAATTCCAGACGATAACTTGACGTAAAAACAGAGGCCCCATGCCCGAAGTAATATTTCCCGGCCCAGAGGGCCGCCTAGAAGGCCGCTACCACCCGCAAAAAGCCAAAGACGCACCGATCGCAATCATCCTGCACCCGCACCCACAGTTCGGTGGTACGATGAACAATCGTGTGGTTTATAATATGCACTATGCGTTTTATAATATGGGCTTTACGGTACTGCGGTTTAACTTTCGCGGTGTTGGTCGCAGCCAGGGCGAATACGATCAGGGMATTGGTGAAYTGTCAGATGCAGCCTCGGCGCTGGATTACCTGCAGTCGATGAACCAGAATTCCAAACATTGCTGGGTTGCCGGCTTTTCGTTTGGCGCCTGGATCGGAATGCAGCTGCTGATGCGCCGCCCGGAAATCACCGGSTTYATATCYGCGTCRCCGCCTGCAAACATGTACGACTTTTCGTTCCTCGCGCCCTGCCCGGCGTCTGGTCTGATCATCAACGGCACAGCCGACCGCGTAGCGCCGCCCCGTGACACCCACACTTTGGTGGAAAAGCTGCATGAACAAAAAGGCATCACCATCACCCATCAGGAAATTGAGGGTGCCGGTCATTTCTTTGAAGATCCGCATATGGAAACCATGATTGGCAATGTGGACACCTATGTTCGCCGTCGCCTGACCGAGACCACGCGATGAGCCCAGCAGAAACGCGGCTTGAAAGTCAGTTCGCGTTTTTGCTGGAAATTGACCGACTAAAATCAGTACTGCGCGCTTCCGAACTTATTGACGGCTCTCGCTTTGAAAACAGCGCCGAACACAGCTGGCACATTTGTCTGTTCGCAACAGTACTGGCGGAACACGCCGAGCCGGATGTGCAGATCAGCCGCGTTATTCAGATGTTGTTGTTGCACGACATCGTTGAAATCGATGTTGGCGACTATCCAATCCATGGAGACCGGGATGAAGCCAGGATAGAGGCCGAAGAAGCCGCCGCTGCAATCCGGATATTTGGTTTGCTTCCCGCCGAACAGGGTAGCGAATTTCGCACATTATGGACAGAATTTGAGRCCACCCAAACGCCTGACGCAGTATTTGCCAAAGCAATTGACCGGCTTGCCCCGGTCATTCAGATCATGAAATCGGGGGGTGGTTCCTGGGCAAGATATAATGTCACCGAAGAACAGATCGCCCGAAGGGTCGGCAGCAAAGTTGCGCGCGGGGCGCCGAAACTCTGGGCCTATACCRAAAAACTTGTAGCGCWGTATTTTAGGGACCAACACGTTGCCAGCCAACTTGGCAATYAATAAGTATACATTTGTATACCGCATTTGCAGTCTGTCCGATTTACGCTAAAAGACCCCAACCGAATCCGCCTGAACCAAAGGACACCCCATGACCAAGATCAAAGTCGAAAACCCTGTCGTTGAACTGGACGGCGATGAAATGACCCGGATCATCTGGGATTTTATCAAACAAAAGCTGATCCTGCCTTACCTGGATATCGACCTGCTGTATTATGATCTCGGYATGGAAGTGCGTGATGAAACAAACGACCAGATMACCATYGATGCCGCCAACAAGATCAGGGAAATCGGCGTCGGCGTAAAATGCGCCACTATCACCCCGGATGAGGCACGGGTGGAAGAATTCGGCCTGAAAGAAATGTGGCGCTCACCTAATGGGACCATCCGCAACATTCTTGGCGGCACGATATTCCGCGCGCCAATCATCTGTAAAAATGTCCCCCGCCTTGTTCCCGGCTGGACCAAGCCGATCGTGATTGGCCGCCATGCGTTTGGCGATCAGTATAAAGCCACCGATTTTCTTTTCCCCGGTAAGGGCAAACTGACGATGAAATTCGTTGGTGAAGACGGCAGCGTRATCGAAAAAGACATCTTTGACGCCCCAAGTGCCGGTGTCGCAATGGGCATGTACAATCTGGATGACAGCATCATCGATTTCGCCCGTGCATCGCTGAACTATGGTCTGAAAATGGGCTGGCCTGTTTACCTGTCCACCAAAAACACCATCCTCAAAGCCTATGACGGGCGTTTTAAGGACCTGTTTGCAAAAGTGTTTGAGGAAGAGTTTGAGGCCAAATTCAAAGACGCCAAGATAACCTACGAACACCGCCTGATTGACGACATGGTGGCCGCRGCGATGAAATGGTCSGGCGGCTTTGTCTGGGCTTGTAAGAACTACGATGGYGACGTTCAGTCTGACACCGTAGCGCAGGGCTTTGGCTCACTTGGCCTGATGACCAGCCAATTGATGACGCCGGATGGCAAAATTGTTGAGGCCGAAGCGGCCCACGGCACCGTCACCCGGCATTATCGCCAGCACCAGAAAGGCGAAGCCACCTCGACCAACTCGATCGCGTCGATCTATGCTTGGACCGGCGGCCTGAAACACCGTGCCAAACTGGATGRCAACACACAGTTGATGAATTTCGCTGAGACGCTGGAAAAGGTCGTTGTCGATACCGTCGAAAGCGGTGAGATGACCAAGGACCTCGCACTACTGGTTGGCCCAGACCAGAAATGGTTGACCACCGAAGGCTTCCTTGAAAAAATCGACACCAACCTGCAGGCCGCTTTGGCAGGTTAAATAAACCTGTAACCCGATCAAAAGGCAGACCCACGCGGTCTGCCTTTTTATTTGTGCCGTTGTCTGATTATCTGCACTGGTAACCTGCGCAAAGGCTCAATCCCCATGCCAATACATTATATCTATCTGTTCTTCGCAATCCTCACCGAAACCATCGCCACCACGGCCCTGCAAGCCAGCAACCAGTTCACCCGGTTCTGGCCATCGGTAATTGTGGTGGTAGGATACGCGCTGTCGTTTTAYCTGCTGGCGCTGACGCTAAAATTYATGCCRGTCGGCATCGTTTACGCGATCTGGTCAGGCCTTGGCATCGTAATGATTGCCGCCATTGGATTTGTAGTTTTCGGGCAGCGCCTGGACYTGCCGGCTATCTTCGGGCTGAGCCTGATACTGGTTGGCATACTGATCATCCACTTGTTTTCCAACGCTGCTACCCACTAAAAAACCCCGCGCAAAGCACGGGGTTTGATTGTTTGATTCCCAAAGCAATTACTCAGCAGCTTTTGGTTCATCCGGTTGTGTACCCTCTTTGGTATCRGCCTTATCACCAGTTTCCGGCACAGCCTTTGGCTTGCGGGTGCGTGGCGCACGGCGCTTAACCGGGGCGGCTTCCGGGGTTTCCACCAAACCACTATCACCCTCTGCCGGAGCAGGCGCAATATCAGGCTGTTCTGCCTGAGAAAGATCGGTTGTATCCACTGGGGCGGGCTGTTYCTCAGCCTGCTGTTGTGGTTGTGGTTGCTGCTGCCCACCCTGTTGCTGCTGCTGTTGGTGGCTCTGCTGCTGCTCAGTCCGGGCCTGCTGGCGGTCGCGATGTTCGCGTTCCTGTTGCTCGCGCCGGGCATCTATTTCAACCTGAGCCGAAGCCAGCAACCTGGTATAATGTTCGGCGTGCTGCTGAAAACTTTCTGCGGCAACCCGGTCGTTGGCCAAGGTCGCATCACGGGCCAATTGCCCGTACTTTTCAATAATCTGCTGCGGTGTACCGCGAACCTTACCTTCGGGTCCACTACTGTCAAAAACCCGGTTCATGACATTGCCGCCACCACCACCACCGGAACGGTTACGGTTATTATTTTTATTGCGCGAACGCGATTTAGAAGATCTCATGTGATTTTTGTCCAGCCTTTTGGCTTTATTTGAACCTCTGCCGCTATACCTATGCGGCGGTGTCTATACCCGGATTCCTTAAGATTTGCAGCGAGTTTACGCAGCGTCGGAAATCAGACCCGTCTGCCGCGTGGCACTGAATAAACACGCCAACGGAGGGAAAACAAGTAAAATCCGCCGAAACTGGCCTAAATTGAGCGTGATGCGTAACAAAACCGTAATTTAACGTGGGTTGTTGCCCGTCACCACACGATCCCGACCGTCCAGGTCCTTAACARCCCGAATTTCTTGTAACCCGCTCGCTTTGAACATTTCCTTAACTTCAGCAGCTTGCGTCAGACCGATTTCCACGATTAAGCGACCACCCTGAGATAAATGGCCCACAACCCCGGCAGTAATTTCCCGGTAAGCATCCAACCCGTCCCCGCCCGGTGTCAGTGCAAATTGGGGTTCGTGRTCTCGAACTTCTGGCGACAGGCCCGCCATCTCGGCTTGGGCAATATAAGGTGGGTTGGAAACGATCAGGTCAAACTGGTCCCTGATTTCCCCAAACCAATCCGATCTGCAAAACTCGCACCTCTTTGCCACCCCTARAGAGACCGCATTTTTCTGCGCYATGCCAAGYGCCGCCTCGGAAATATCACTACCAACGCCACTGGCATGCAAACGCTCGGCCAACAAMGTCACCAGGATACAGCCCGACCCGRCMCCAAGGTCCAGAAYCCGGTCAAACGGCTGCTCTAAAGCAACTTCAACCAGATGCTCAGTCTCTGGTCGCGGGTCCAGCACGTCCTGTGTCACCCTGAACTGCCGCCCATAGAACTCTCGGCTGCCGATAATGTGGGAAACCGGYTCCCGGGCWACGCGACGACGTATCAACACCTCGAAACGCTCAACATCGCTTTCGCTGGCATTTTCAGAAGAAATCAACGTCACCCGACCCGCTGCAATCCCCAGACTATGGGCCAGCAACCGGCGCGCATCRCGCATCGGGTCATCTACGCCCGCATCAGCCAAATCCCGCGCCGTATTCCGCAGAACCGCATTCCAAGAAACAACCCCGCCRRSSKTCATACCCCCATCTCAGCCAACATCGTCGCCTGATCATCGGCCACCAGCGCRTCAATRATTTCRTTCAGATCRCCGGCCATCACCTGATCCAGCTTGTATAGCGTCAGGTTAATCCGATGGTCCGTCATCCGCCCTTGCGGAAAATTATAGGTCCGAATGCGTTCGGATCGGTCCCCGGAGCCCACCTGCCCCTTGCGCGTCTCAGAGCGTTCATCATGCTGACGCTGACGCTCGGCGTCATAGAGCCGCGCGCGCAGCACATCCATCGCGATCTCACGGTTGCGGTGCTGGGATTTCTCGGACGACGTCACTACAATGCCGCTTGGCATATGGGTGATCCGAACGGCTGAATCCGTCGTATTCACATGCTGGCCACCTGCTCCGCTGGCGCGCATTGTGTCGATACGGATGTCGTTTGCATTAATCTCAATATCCACTGATTGTGCTTCCGGCAACACCGCCACTGTCGCGGCTGATGTATGTATCCGTCCGCCACTTTCTGTTTCCGGCACCCTTTGAACCCGATGCACACCGCTTTCGTATTTAAGGCGGGCAAAAACCCCGTCACCCTTCACRTTGGCGATAACTTCCTTGATGCCACCAAGTTCGGTCTGGCTTTCCTGCACGATGTTGAACTGCCAGCCCTGGCTTTCGGCAAAGCGCTGATACATCCGCAGCAAATCACTGGCGAACAACGCCGCTTCCTCGCCCCCTGTACCGGGGCGGATTTCRATGATTGCCGGGCGCGCATCAGCTGCATCCTTGGGCAGCAGCGATATTTGCAGGTTTTTTTCCACCTCTGGCAAACGGGCATTAAGCGACGCCAGCTCTTCCTCAGCCAATGTCTTCATTTCGGCGTCCTGCGCCATCTCTGTTGCTTCAGTTATACCGTCCAGAATTTCCTGATACTCAGCAATTTCCGCCACAACCGGGCGCAGGTCAGAATATTCTTTGGCCAGCGTGGCAATATCACCCTCACCGGTGGCCATGCTTGCCTCAAGGAATTCAAATCGCTCTGAAATCTGGCGAAGTTTATCTAWTGGAACCATATCAGCCTGTTGCCCGCTCGCGCCKCGCAGGTCAAGGGGTGGAAATGTTATGGGTTGTATACTAGATATATATCATGTGGCGTTTCATAGCCCTCATAGCATTGCTCCCGACCTCTTCGTTTGCAGAAGGGGAACGGCAGCTTTCGGCTGTTGAACTGAGCAAAAGCCCCCATGATTACTTCTGTACAGGTTCAGAAGGAGAGCGCTATGAACTGGGCGAAATTGTTTGCCTGGTAAACAACAGTTGCTCTGAATCCTGGCTGGCTAAATGTGATATGAGCCTGAATAATCCAATGTGGCGCAAAGTGCAGGATGGCTGCCCGGCGGCGACGTTACTGGATCGACTGCAAAACCTTCGCCCAGGCCTTAAYACGTTGCCGGTTAACACCCAAATCTCCGATCCCAAACCGCAGGCGTCCTAGCAGCACCACGCGGGTATCTACATCGGAGATTCGCGCTGAAACGGTTGTATAATCCGGAAACCCCCAGATTTTTGAGCGCGTCACATAAGTGGCCCGCCCACTCTCAATGCTACCCGCCAACAGTTTAGTCCGTGGCGTCGCCATCRCCGCTGTGTCAATCGCCTGCAATGCCTCTTGCGGGGTTAATTTGGTAACCAATTCGGTGCGATACCCCCCGACGCCCGGTTTGGCAGCGCTTTCCGGATCAATATGCCAGCGTTCGGGCGAGGTCGGTGCAACCCGCACCCATATTGCTAACAACAGGACAACACCAACAACCCAGAACAATGATTTCATACCCCTGTCCGCTTGTTCCACAGATACAAACACATCAATTCCATTGCCACATGCGCCCCGGCAATCGCTGTGGCGCCGGTTGTGTCAAAGGGTGGTGAAACCTCGACCACATCGCCCCCCACCAGATTAATCCCGGCAATATCGCGCAATATCGCCGCCGCCTGCCAACTGCTAAGCCCGCCCCAGACCGGTGTGCCGGTGCCGGGTGCAAAAGCCGGATCAAGACCATCGATATCAAATGTCAGGTAGGTTGGATAATCGCSAACAATTCCCTTGATCTGCGCAGCCACTTTTGCAGGCCCCATTTCATGCACAGAACGCGCATCAATGATGTTAAACCCCATGCGATCATCGTTTTCAGTRCGAATTCCSACCTGAACTGARCGTTTTGGATCGACCAGCCCTAACTTTACCGCCTTGTACATCATGGTACCGTGATCAATCCGCTCCATGTCATCATCCGCCCAGGTGTCGGTGTGGGCGTCAAACTGGATCAGCGACAGTGGGCCAAACTTTTCTGCGTAGGCCCGCAGTATTGGCAAAGKAATATAATGGTCGCCACCCAGGCATATACTGCCGACTTTAGCGTCCAGTATCCCGCGAATATGCTCGCTCAAAGTTGCGGGAAATTCCGACACCTTCGCATAATCAAACGCCAGATCGCCGTAATCAATGATCGAGAATTCAGACAGCGGGTCRAACCCCCAGCCATAGGGCGGATCGCAGGGCTGCAAGGTTGACGCCTCTCGGATCGCGCGCGGCCCCAACCGGGTACCGGGGCGATTGGTCACCGCCTGATCAAACGGAATGCCGGTGACGGCCAGATCAACGCCGGACAGATCCTTGGTATAGCGGCGGCGCATAAAMGACGTCGCCCCGCCAAAGGCGTTTTCGAAYGACAGCCGCTTGTCATCATGGCGTGTAAAGGCGGTATCGACATCGGTTTTTGCATCTTTCAGTGCCATGTGGACTCATCTTTCCTGTTCCGGGATAACAGGCCCAGCTTTCACCAATCCGGGGATCGGAGCAATGACCAAATCATCTGACAAACTGGTGCATGAYCCCAAGGGCGGTATGCCCCGGCTACTGGAAATCATGCGCCGCCTGCGCGACCCGGAAACCGGCTGTCCGTGGGATATTGAGCAGGATTTTGCGACTATTGCGCCTTACACGATCGAGGAAGCCTATGAGGTTGCCGACGCGATTGAACGGCAGGACTGGGCTGAGTTGAAAGGTGAACTGGGCGATTTATTGCTGCAAACTGTTTACCATACCCAGATGGGTTCCGAGGCAGGTTTGTTYGAYTTTGAMRGTGTSGCCAACGGWATTTCYGAYAAAATGGTTRCCCGTCACCCACATGTTTTTGGAAATGAGAGCCGGGATAAATCTGCCGAGCAACAAACGTTGGATTGGGAAAAAATYAAAGCTGCTGAACGTRCYGCCAAGGCCACMGGYGGYGCKCTGGATGGAGTCGCCGCTGGTCTGCCTGCCCTGCTGCGGGCGGTGAAATTACAAAACCGCGCCGCGCGGGTTGGGTTTGACTGGCCCTCAACTGATCAGGTGGTTGAAAAAATATCCGAGGAGATTGATGAACTGATGGAGGCCCGGGCAGAGGATGATCAGGACCACATCGTTGAGGAATTCGGTGACCTGCTGTTTGTCATTGCCAACCTCGCCCGGCATCTGAAAATTGACCCAGAGGCCGCCCTGCGTTCTGCCAATACTAAATTTATACGGCGGTTCAACGGTGTAGAATCCCGGCTGGCCGCCATCGGTAAACGCCCGGAGCAGTCTGATCTGGCAGAAATGGACGCGCTTTGGGATGCGGTAAAACGTGATGRAAAATCATCTGACTAAATCAATCAGGTATTGACCCGACTAAAACACTCAGGTTTAAAGAGACCAACAAAACCGGAGAAATCAGATGAAACTCGGACCGCTCGCCTTTGGAATACTCGCGCTATTTGTCGCTGGTCCAACACTCGCACAAGAGGTAAACATCTATTCCTACCGCCAACCAGAACTGATCAAACCACTCACGGACGCCTTTACCGCCCAAACCGGCATCGAGGTTAACGTCGCGTTTCTCGACAAAGGCATGGTCGAACGCCTGCTGGCCGAGGGCAAGCGCTCCCCCGCAGACATCATCCTGACGGTGGATATTTCCCGCCTCGCCAAGGCGGTTGAAGCCGGAGTGACGCAAGCAGTGACTTCTGCCACCATGGAAGCAAACGTCCCCGCAGATTTCCGCGACCCCGAAGGCCACTGGTGGGGCCTGACCACCCGCGCGCGCATCATTTATGCCAGCAAAGACCGGGTGAACCCCAGTGAGATTACCACCTACGAAGACCTGGCCGACCCAAAATGGGCCGGTCGCATCTGCACCCGTTCCGGCACGCATGCCTATATGACCGGGCTGACATCCGCTGTTATCTACCACCTCGGCGAAGACGGYGCRAAAACCTGGCTGGAAGGCGTCAAAAACAATCTGGCCCGTAAACCACAAGGCAATGACCGCGCGCAGATAAAAGCGATCTGGGCCGGGCAATGCGACATCGCCCTTGGTAATACCTACTATATGGGCCAGATGCTGGAAAACCCTGAACAAGTCGAATGGGCCAACGCGGTACGCCTCGATTTTCCGGTGTTTGAAGGTGGTGGAACACACGTTAATGTCTCAGGCGTGGCAATGACCAAAGCCGCCCCACACCGGGATAACGCGTTGAAATTCATGGAGTTCCTGACTTCRCCCGCHGCTCAGGAAATTTATGCCGAAAGCAACTATGAATACCCGATTGCACCGGGCACGRAACCYTCAGAACTGGTSGCAAGCTGGGGGTCAYTCACYGCGGATGACGTCAAYCTGATGGATCTGGCAGGCTTTCGCGCCGACGCACTGCGACTGGCGGAAGAAGTGGATTTTGATGGCTGATTTTGGCGCAAGACTTTTCAAAAAAGTCTTGGCAAAACATTTCACAAATGTTTTTGTGCTCCCCTTAACAGGAGTCCCCAATGCCCCGTAAAATCATCATCGACACYGAYCCCGGYCAGGAYGAYGCTGTTGCCATCCTGTTGGCACTGGCCAGCCCGGATGATCTGGACATATTGGGGATCACGACTGTTGCCGGCAAYGTTCCACTGGTACTGACAACGAAAAACGCCCGTATTATCTGTGAGGTAGCAGGAAAAGTTGATGTAAATATATACGCCGGTTGCGACGCGCCCTTAGGCCGTAAACTGGTCACCGCCGAGCATGTCCACGGCAAGAGCGGGCTGGACGGCATGCAACTACCCGAACCAACTATGCCCCTGCAGGAACAACACGCGGTTGATTTTATTATTGACACCCTGCGCASACAGGACGCCGGAACGGTCACGCTCTGCCCCCTTGGCCCACTGACCAATATTGCCACTGCCTTTCAGCGAGCGCCAGATATCATTGATCGGGTAGCAGAGATTGTGCTGATGGGGGGCGCATATTTTGAGGTCGGCAACATCACCCCGGCGGCTGAGTTTAACATCTATGTCGATCCACAAGCTGCTGATATTGTTTTTAAATCAGGTGTGGAACTGACCGTAATGTCGCTCGACATCACCCATAAAATTCTCGTCACCGCTCCTCATGTTTTAGAATTTGAGGCCTTAGATACCCATGTTGGCCGCGTCGTCGCAAGCTGGACCCACTTTTATGAGCGATTCGACAAGGAAAAGTACGGCTCTGAAGGCGCGCCGCTGCACGACCCGACCGTTATCGCCTATCTGCTGCAACCAGACCTGTTCRCCGGGCGCCATATCAATGTGGAAATCGAAACCGAAAGTGAACTGACCWTGGGCATGACCGTTGCYGACTGGTGGGGGGTAACTGAGCGCGCTCCAAACGCGATGTTCATGGGTAATGTGGACGCGGACGGGTTTTTCAAACTGTTAACGGAACGTCTGGCCAGGTTATGAGCACCGATATTCCAATCCCTTTTGACAACAGCTTTGCCCGCCTGCCGGATCAGTTTTACACCCGGCAAAACCCGGTACCCGTAGCGCAGCCATCCCTGATCGTTATCAATCGCGCATTGGCGACCAAATTGGGTATAAACGCTGACTGGACCACCAGCCCGGAGGCTATTGAAACCTTCGCTGGCAACAAAATACCTGACGGCGCCGAGCCACTGGCGCAAGCCTATGCTGGCCACCAGTTCGGCGGTTGGAACCCGCAATTGGGCGATGGCCGCGCTATCCTGCTTGGCGAAGTGATCGACAAAACAGGTCAGCGCCGTGATATCCAGTTAAAGGGATCGGGCCGCACCCCGTATTCACGGGGTGGTGACGGTCGGGCCTGGCTTGGGCCTGTGCTGCGTGAATATGTGGTGTCTGAGGCAATGCATGCTTTTGGAATTCCAACGACCCGTGCATTGGCTGCGGTAGCCACGGGTGAACTGGTACAACGCGAAACAGCCCTGCCCGGCGCGGTGCTGACACGTRTCGCTGCCAGTCRTGTCCGGGTTGGTACGTTTCAGTATTTTGCAGCGCGACGCGACGTGGAAGCCCTGCAAACCCTGACGGATTATGTAATTAATCGCCATTACCCCGACGCTGAAACCCCGCTTGACCTGCTGAACGCTGTCGTCGCGCGACAGGCCCGTCTGATAGCAMGTTGGATGTCAGTTGGCTTTATCCACGGGGTGATGAACACAGACAATATGGCGATTTCCGGCGAAACCATTGACTATGGCCCCTGCGCATTCATGGATCAGTATCACCCTGACACGGTGTTCAGTTCAATCGACCGACAGGGCCGATACGCCTATTCCAACCAGCCCGAAATCGCCGTCTGGAACCTCGCACAGTTSGCCACCTGCCTGCTGCCCCTGATRGGTGATAAAGAGGCTGCGGTTCAGGCTGCRACCCAGGCTGTGCACCGTTTTCCAGACATCTATGCGCAGGAATGGCTGACGTTAATGGGGCGCAAGATCGGACTGAGCAACGCTGGAGAGGCAGATCAGGATTTGATCCAAAGCTTTCTCTATGGGCTGGTCGATACCGGCAGCGACTACACCAAYAGTTTCCGCGACCTGGCAGAATACATACTGCCGGAAGCAATGAACGATTGGAAAGCCAGATGGCAGGTCCGACTGGCGCAGGAAACCGGTGATACAACGGCAACGATGCGCGCGGCGAACCCCGCCTACATCCCGCGCAACCACCGGATCGAAGCAATGATAGAGGCCGCGGTTCAGGGCGACYTGGGGCCTTTTAAGAAACTTAGCGCAATCTTGGCCAACCCCTATGATGACCAACCCGACGCGTTTGAATTTCGCGCGCCGCCAAAACCAAACGAAGTCGTTCACCAAACCTTCTGCGGMACCTGAACGGCTACTTTTTTCGTCCGGACCTTTTGAACATCCGCCGGTTCATACGTACAAAATCTGAAATAACCTTCGGCAAGCCGCCCTTTTCCTGCCCCTTCAGGTAGCCCAGCCCCGAAAACGCACCGATTGTCCCACCGATCAGATCAACAATCAGATCCCACATGGTATCTTGCAGGCCGGATTTYTGCATATTCATGCCAAATACCTGGTCCATGAAATACTCAAAAATTTCCCAGACCACGCCAATTGCGACGGCAAAACACACCGAAATGAACGTAAGCGCCCAGGCCGGGGCAGCATAACGATCCCCCTCAAACATGCCGAACACGAAAATAAACCCGACCAGCCCAAATCCAATGGCTGAAGCGCCGTGCAACAACACATCCCACCACCAGAAACGCTCATACAGATCAACGGCTTCACCTAAAAACAGTGCGCCGAAGATAAACAAAACGATGCCCGTAAAGAACTGCCAGGGCAGGGTGACATGAAAACGCTCAGCCAGAAATGACGGGGTCATCGACATAATCAATGTTGATAATGCTACAAATGCCATCGACCAGCGCCCAAGAATGACCGCAATCAATGCGGCTACAATCAAGGTTCCCCAAACGAGGTAAACAATTTTGCCATGGCCGCGGAATAACATGAATTCTAACTAACCATTGTGTGTGTGATCTTCAATTCCCGCGCGCCTGCCCTATATCATAGATATGAGCACGCGCCCACAATTCAGAATAGCCAGCTATAACGTGCATAAATGTGTCGGGCTGGACGGTCGGCGCAGGCCGGGCCGTATTATTGACGTTTTGAACTCACTTGCCGCCGACGTTGTGGTTCTGCAGGAGGCGGATCGCCGACTGGGTGAGCGCCCGGCGGCTATCCCTGCCCGCCTGATCGAAGATGAAACCGACTTTCGAAGCCTTGAGATCAGCAATTCCGGCCCCTCAATCGGCTGGCACGGCAACGCAATTCTGGTACGAAAATCTATAAATTCCTCACCTGTGGAGCAGATCAACCTGCCCGGTACTGAACCGCGCGGCGCTCTTGGGGTTCAGGTTGCGGGTCTGCGTGTTATCGCCACCCACCTCGGCCTGTTGCGCTCTGACCGACGCGCTCAGCTCAGGGCCATTCGCAATCATCTAAACGGTGACACCACACCCGCTGTGATTTTGGGTGATTTCAATGAATGGACCAGATCACGCGGTCTGGAGCCGCTGGCGGATGGTTTTGATATCCACAGCCCCGGCCGCAGCTTTCACGCCGCCCGCCCGGTGGCGGCACTTGATCGGATTGCGACCAGCATTGGGCTGGAATTGCGTGACGCTGGCGTCGTTCAATCACGCACTGCGCGAATTGCTTCTGACCATCTGCCAATATGGGCCGACATCCAAATCGCCGGTTAAGCCACCACTACGCTGTGCTGAAGCTACTGGTTTTCGATCCACGCCACCCGTGGTATGAAGCGAAAAAATCACGCGAGCGGACAGCACTATGAACTTCCTGCAAATCACCTCTTTCCTGATCGTCCTTGCGGGTGCGTTCGGGGCTATTAATTATCTGTTTCTCAAACTCCCTGCCGCCATCGGCATCTTGATCGTCGCCCTGTCAGCGTCGCTGATGGTGATGGGGTTTGACTATTTGCTGCCTAGTCTCGGCATGGCCGACACCGTGCGCGGCGTGATAAATGAAATCGAATTTTCCACCGCCTTGCTGGAAGGCATGTTGGGTTTACTGCTGTTCGCCGGGGCTTTGCATGTGAAACTGAGCGATCTAAAGCGACAATGGTTGCCGGTTCTGTTGATGGCAACCATCGGAATTGCCCTGTCCACCACCATCGTCGGCTTTGGCTTTTCCTGGATCACCGGAATGCCGCTGGCGATTGCGCTGGTTTTTGGCGCGTTGATTTCTCCAACCGACCCGGTAGCCGTATTGGGCGTATTGCGGGAAGCCAATCTGCGCAAGTCATTAGAAACCAAAATTGCCGGAGAATCGCTGTTCAACGATGGCGTCGGTTACGTAGTGTTCCTGATCCTGCTCGGCGTCGCCTTTCCCACGGGTGACGCCCCTGCCAACGGCTTCACGGATGGTGTGAAGCTATTCGTACAGGAGGCACTGGGYGGTTCGGTTCTGGGCATCGTGCTTGGCTGGCTAACCTTCCGCGTTATGCGCCTGATCGACGATTATTCGCTGGAAGTCCTGATCACGCTAGGCCTTGCATTCGGCGGATATGAACTGGCCGTTGCCCTGCATGTCTCGGCCCCAATCATGGCAGTCTGCGCCGGGTTGTTCATTGGCGATGTYGGCACCAAACACGGAATGTCGGAAGAAACCCGCAGATATGTCGAAGCGTTCTGGCAGTTGATTGACGAAATACTTAACGCCGTCCTGTTCCTGTTGATCGGGTTCGAAGTATTCGCCGTTGCTCTGACATTTGACACATTCACCGCCGGTGTCATGGCCATCGGGCTTGCACTGGTTGCACGCCTCGCAGCCGTCTCCGTCCCGATCCTGCTGTTGCGTCCGGTCAGAGATTTTTCTCCCGGCGTAATCCCGATCATGACTTGGGGCGGGCTAAAGGGCGGTATTTCCGTTGCACTGGCGCTGTCGCTACCCGACAGTGAATGGAAACCGGTGATACTGGCGGCGACCTATATCGTGGTGATATTTTCGATTATCGTGCAGGGGCTGACTGTAGCGCCGCTGGCCACCAAACTGGGCCGGGAACCAGAACTTATGTAAGCGAAAATATTTCAAAAAATATTTTGCCAAGACTTTTTTGAAAAGTCTTGCTCCTAGCAGCTAACATCTGGCGAAACGCCACCGCGGTTGCCAAATAGCAGACGCAAGTTCCGCCGGACAAAGTTYTTCCACRCCAATTGCGGCAGCCCGATAAAGAAATCACGCGCCGAACCTCGGCCCGCCTGTTTGAACGTGCTAATTGCGACGGGGGGGGTTGGCGGCAGRAAAWAMGCYTCRGCCCGAACTGATTTACCGGCCAGCAACCGTTTCAATGCGCGCCGTGTCGCACCACCATTGTTCCAGGCGCTGCGATAYACCACRCAGCCATTTTTATTGATGATAAACACCGCATTGGGGTAGCTGCCATAGGCCTGATGCGCTGTCCCCGCTACATCATCCACCAGGATTTCACGCCCCTCACCATCAATGTCGCGCAGGGTGATTGCGCTGGCAGTTTTATCTTGCTGKGTAACATGCGCCGCAATAWTGGCACCGGGATGCGCTTCCCGTACATACAGGATTTTACTGGCGACATCGGCAAAATCCYGATCAATCCCCTTCATGCTGGCGCGACGCGACTGAAACAGCGGACAGGTAATACTGCCAAATTCCAGCACCAGAAACCGGCCCTCAAATTCCAGCAGTGATTTCATGTTTCCATTAAGATCACGAACCCTGACATCCGGGGCCTTTTCACCCATATCCGGGCCGCGAAACGCCACCAATTCATAGTGATTGGCCTCAAACTTTGTGTAATTGTACTCTGACATTCAATTTCCCTTTCTGGCCGTGCCCATATTGGCAACCATCTTTGCTAAAACCTGAACCGTAGTTTCTAGATCATCTTTAGAAATTCCAGCCATCCCGGCCTCAATCATCGGCTTCGCCAAGCCGATCAGCGACGGTTCCAAACCACGCCCCATATCCGTCAGGCAAATATTTGAACGCCGCCGGTCAAGGGTATCTACWCGACGTTCAACAATCCCTTTGCGCACCATTCCATCAATCAGACGGGTCATGGTGGTCGGATCCCGCACTGTTCGCGCCGACATTTCGCCTGGGTTCTGGCTGTCTTCGTGCCAAAGCAACAGCAATATTGCCCATTCTTCCGGGCTTACATCATGCCCGGCAGATTTAAAACGAAGCCCCAGTTCTCGACGCGACATCGCACTTAGCCGGTTGACCCAATAAAGTGGAAGTGATTCAAAATCCAACATTTAACTTGTATATAGCAATTGTTGTCATCTACAAGTTTTAATTNACATCAAACGAGCTAAAATAAATCAACCACGACTTTTACCTGCTAAATACGAGACCGACACAAAACTTACCCCKTTGATACACTCAAGTTAACGCAATTCCGGTGGACCTTGGCCGCTCGTCTTTGTAAACAATATCGCACAGGCCCGAGGTGGAAATGCCAAAAACGATCATTGAAAGATGCGAAGAAAAGGGCCTGCGCCTGACAGATCAGCGGCGTACTATTGCTGCTGTACTGGAAGAATCCACCGACCACCCCGATGTTGAAGAACTGTACAACCGCGCCTCAAAGCGTGACTCCAATATCTCCCTCGCGACGCTTTATCGCACCGTCAAACTGTTCGAGGACTGGGGCATGCTGGACAAACATGAGTTCGGCGACGGACGGGCGCGATATGAAACGGCAGATCGGGACCACCACGATCACCTGATTGACCTGACTACTGGGCAGGTCATTGAATTTGTGGACAAAGATATAGAAAAGCTACAGGAAAAGATTGCTGAAAAACTTGGTTATCGTCTTGTGGATCACCGCATGGAACTCTTTGCTACCCCCCTTAAGAAAGATAAAAAATGAGCACTATAATCGACATTATTGGCCGTGAAATTTTGGACAGCCGGGGCAACCCTACGGTCGAAGTTGACGTGATYCTGGAAGACGGCACCATGGGGCGCGCCGCCGTTCCCTCGGGCGCATCAACAGGTGCCCATGAGGCTGTAGAAAAACGTGACGGTGACAAATCACGTTACTTGGGCAAAGGTGTTCTGGGCGCGGTGATGGCGGTGAACGGTGAACTGGCCGAAGGTCTGGTTGGCATTGATGCGACCGAGCAGGAAGCCATTGACGCSCTGATGATCGAAATGGATGGCACCGAAAACAAAAGCAAATTCGGCGCAAAYGCTATACTGGGTGTGTCGCTGGCCGTCGCCAAAGCTGCTGCCGAATTCTCTGCCCTGCCGCTTTATCGTTACATCGGCGGTTCGTCCGCAAAGGTGCTTCCGGTGCCAATGATGAATATCATCAATGGTGGCGAACACGCCGATAACCCGATCGACATCCAGGAATTCATGATCATGCCGGTATCTGCTGGCAACATCCGTGACGCGGTGCGGATGGGATCGGAAATATTCCACACGTTGAAAAAAGAACTGTCGGACGCCGGACACAATACCGGTAYCGGCGATGAAGGCGGCTTTGCYCCCAATCTTAGCTCCACCAGAGACGCGCTTGATTTCATTCTGAAATCCATCGAAAAGGCTGGCTACCGGCCCGGTGAAGACATTTATCTGGCGCTCGATTGTGCTGCGTCAGAATATTTCAACGATGGCAAATATGAAATGAAAGGCGAAGGCAAATCCCTTAGCTCTGACGAAAAYATCAGCTACCTCGCAGCCCTTGCCGCTGACTATCCGATCATCAGCATCGAAGACGGGATGGATGAAGATGACTGGGAGGGCTGGGTTAATCTAACGTCCGAGCTTGGGGGTAAACTCCAACTGGTGGGCGATGATCTGTTTGTCACCAACCCAAAGCGCCTTGCCGACGGCATCGCCCAAAAAGCGGCAAATTCGATGCTGGTTAAGGTCAACCAGATTGGCACCCTGTCGGAAACATTGAAAGCCGTCGAAATGGCACACCGGGCAGGATTTACCAATGTGATGTCGCATCGTTCAGGTGAAACCGAAGATGCAACGATTGCCGATCTGGCRGTCGCCACCAATTGCGGACAAATTAAAACCGGCTCTTTGTCGCGTTCAGACCGGTTGGCAAAGTACAACCAACTGATCCGGATAGAGGAAATGTTGGGCGAATCTGCTGAATATGCTGGAAAGTCCGTTCTAAGATAGCTGGTTCATCCACTTCTTCTTTTCAGTTCAAATATCCGCGCGCGCAGCGCCAATCGCACGAAGTGCAAAAAAGAAATGCGCCGTCAGGCGCTCCGTTTACTGATCCTTCAGACAATATTTGCGCTGGCGTTCCGGTAAATTTCGGCAAATAAATACCCAGACCAACCGGAGCGAAAAATGATCAAACTGGATATCCTGTCAGACCCAATCTGCCCCTGGTGTTACATCGGCAAAACCCAACTGGATCGCGCACTTGAAGCGCACCCTGATCATCCGTTTTCAATTGAATGGCACCCCTTTCAACTGAACCCCAACATGCCCGCTGAGGGCGTGGACAGACGCACTTATCTGGAAACCAAATTTGGCGGGCAGGAAGGTGCGATCCGGGTCTATTCACAGATCGAAGTGGCCGCCAAGGCCGCAGGTTTGGATATCAATTRGCAAGGCATTACCAAGACCCCCAATACGTTTGACGCGCACCGTCTTATCCACTGGGCCGGGTTTGAGGGGCGCCAAACCCCGGTKGTGGCAGCAATATTCAGGGCATATTTCAAAGAGGGTCAAGACATTGGCGACAGGGCGGTCCTGATTGATATTGCRGATAAATCCGGGATGGACGCCGCCATGACACAGCGATTGCTGGAAAGTGACAGCGATGTCAAAGCCTTGCAGGAACGCGAAGCCCACTCCCGCGAGATGGGGGTGAATTCTGTGCCAACTTTTATCGTCGCCAATCAGGCAGTTGTTCCCGGCGCGCAGCCGCCGGCGTTCTGGACTGATGTGATCAACGATTTCAACACCGAACAGAAAACCACCTGATGGCCCGTCGCCTGCCTATTGTCGAATTCATCGCAATGATGGCGATGCTGTTTTCAATGGTCGCTTTCGCCATTGATGCCATGCTGCCCGGCCTGCCACAAATTGCGTCCGAGCTTAGCCCCGATGCGCCAAACCGCGCGCAACTGGTTGTCACGGCCTTCATGTTTGGCATGGGGGCGGGTACGTTTTTTGCTGGTCCGCTGGCAGATGCCTATGGGCGTATTGTTGTTTCGACGATCGGTGTAGTAATTTTTATTGCCGGCACACTACTGGCATACGCCGCCCCGTCACTGGAATTATTACTGGCGGCGCGCGTGCTGCAAGGTCTGGGGGTCGCCGGGCCGCGTATCGCACCATTGGCTATCATCCGAGATCTGTATGAGGGCCGAAAAATGGCCCAAATCACGTCATTTGTTACCATGGTATTCATGCTGGTTCCGGCCGCCGCACCTTCTGTTGGTGCGCTAATTATAGATCAATGGAACTGGCGGGCTATTTTCCTGGCGTTCGCAGTTTTTGCTGTTGTTGCAGCACTTTGGCTGAACATTCGGCAGGATGAAACACTGGCAGTGGAAGACAGACGACCGCTGAACTAYCAGGTTCTCAAGTCCGGTTTTCTGGAAATTGTCACCAACCGAATGGTCGTCACCTACACGTTAATCATGACCTTAGCCTTTGCCACGCTGATTGGTCAGCTTTCTTCAACCCAGCAAATCTACACCGACACCTTTGGCAAAACAGAAAATTTCCCACTTTGGTTTGCCCTGACCGCCCTGCTCGCGGCACCGGCGACATTTCTCAATGCAATGCTGGTATTGCGGGTTGGTATGCGTCGGATGGCGTTATGGGCATTTGGGATGCAGGCTTTGATTTCCACGATTATTGGGGCGATCTTTTTGTCTGGCGTTCTGCCATGGGATAGCCTGTTTTATTTCTGGTTCTTTTGGTCGACGGTCAACCTGTTTACCGCCGGCCTGACGCTTGGCAACCTGCAAGCGCTCGCCCTGCAACCCCTTGGACATATTGCTGGWTTCGGGGCWTCGGTTACCATCGCGACATCAACTATTATAGCAGTGTTTATTGGTGGCCCGATCGGGTTGGCATTCGACGGCACACCTRTYCCTTTGGTAATCGGCGTCGCTATTCTGGCAATTATTGCCTGGTATCTGACCTGGCGTTCAACCCGGGAAACCGAATAGACCTCAGCCYTTTTTTGCCTGAACTGCCAAGTCGCGYGCTATGGCAAACGCGCCTTTGATCTTGTCACTGTCTTTCTTCCAATCACGACGCACAACGATCTTGTTGCCTTTCACTTTTGCCAACCCGCGTTGATCCTGAAGAAAATCCACCAGCCCGGCCGGGTTCGGAAATTTGTCATTGTGGAACTGAATTGTCGCGCCCTTGGGTCCGCCATCAAGCCGCGCAATACCCGCCTTTTTACATTCGCCTTTGATCCGTACCACCAGTAGCAGGGTGTTAACTTCACGCGGCAATTTCCCGAACCGGTCAATCAGTTCMGCCGCRAAACCTTCCAGTTCAACTTTRCTGTGCAGCCCYGAMAGGCGACGATACANGCCCANKHSGNACATCCAGRTCWGGBACRTAYTTYTCGGGGATCAGAACCGGCACACCAAGGTTKATYGTCGGKGCCCAYTGATCRTCGGCGTCCGACAAGCCTTCCATCTCACCTGCTTTGATCTTGGCAATCGCTTCTTCCAACATGGATTGGTACAGTTCATARCCAACTTCGCGCACTTGCCCGGATTGTTCCTGCCCCAGCAGGTTGCCGGCCCCGCGAATATCCAGATCCTGACTGGCCAAGGTGAACCCCGCGCCAAGCGTGTCGAGCGAYCCCARCACACGCAGMCGCTTTTCGGCGGTATCCGTCAACTTCTTGCGCGGCTTGGTGGTCAGATAGGCGTAGGCACGGGTTTTAGAGCGCCCTACCCGGCCACGTATCTGGTAAAGCTGCGCAAGCCCGAACATATCGGCGCGGTGTATGATCATGGTGTTGGCAGTTGGAATGTCCAGCCCGCTTTCCACAATCGTCGTCGCCAGCAACACATCGTATTTGCCGTCATAAAACGCATTCATCCGATCATCCAGTATGCCCGCGGCCATCTGACCATGGGCCACCATAAACGTCACTTCCGGCACCTGTTCGCGYAGGAAATTCTCAATCTCTGGCAGGTCGGAAATGCGTGGCACGACATAGAACGACTGCCCRCCGCGATAGTGTTCGCGCAGCAAMGCCTCRCGGATGGTGATCGCGTCGAATTCACTGACATAGGTGCGGATCGACAAACGATCCACCGGCGGTGTGCCGATGATTGACAGGTCACGCACGCCGGTCAGGGACAGTTGCAATGTCCGCGGAATTGGCGTCGCGGTCAGGGTCAGCACATGCACGTCCGAGCGCAAATGTTTCAGGCGTTCCTTATGCACCACACCGAAATGCTGTTCTTCGTCCACCACCAGCAAGCCGAGGTTCTTGAAACGTATCCCCTTGGCCAACAGCGCATGGGTGCCGATCACGATATCAACGGTGCCGTTGGTGAGCCCCTCGCGGGTCAGGGCAGCATCCTTTGTGCTGACAAAGCGCGACAACTGGCGCACCTCAATCGGAAAGCCGCGAAACCGTTCGGCAAAGCTWTTGTAGTGTTGACGCGACAGCAAGGTGGTCGGCACCACGACGGCGACCTGCGTTCCCGACATTGCTGCCGTAAATGCGGCGCGCATGGCGACTTCGGTTTTGCCAAATCCCACGTCACCGCAGATCAGCCGGTCCATCGGGCGACCAAGTGCCAGATCATCCAGTGTTTCTTCGATCGCGCGCAGCTGATCTTCGGTTTCCTGATAGGGGAAGCGGGCKGAAAATGCCTCCCACATRTGRTCCGGGGGYTCCATGATCGGGGCGGAGCGCAGAATSCGCTCGGCCGCCAGTCGAATTAGCTTGTCGGCTATTTCGAATATTTTCGCCTTCAGCTTGGCCTTTTTCGCCTGCCACGCGCCGCCACCYAAWCGATCSARCAGGCCYTCYTCRTGGCCATATCGGCTRAGCARTTCRATRTTTTCRACCGGCAGRTACAGGCGCGAATTGTCSGCGTATTCCARCTGGATCATTTCGTGATCCGCGCCGACCGCCGCAATGACTTCCAGCCCCTGATACCGTCCGATCCCATGTTCCACATGGACCACCAGATCACCGGGGGTCAGGCTTTGGGCTTCGGTCAGGAAATTCTCKGCGCGACGTTTCTTACCGGGTCGCCGGATCAGACGGTCGCCCAGAACATCCTGTTCTGAAATGACGGTCAGGCCTTTGCCTTCAAACCCGTGCTCAAGTGCCCAGACAACCAGCCAGACGCTGCCTTTGCCTTGCGCGATGTCACGGAAGTCCGTGATCAGGGTCGCCCCGGTCAGCCCCTGATCCTGCATCAGGCCAAGCAGGCGTTCGCGCGCGCCGTCGGAATAGCTGGCGATGACCACCTGATCCTGCAAGCGGCGTGCGTCTATGTGATCTTCCAGTGCACCAAACAGGCTGACACTTTCCAATTGGCGTTCCGGYGAAAAGTTCCGCCCGATCCGCCCACCTGCGTCAATGACACCGGGACCAGTTGCCTGTGGCAGTGCGTTGAAACTTAGCACCCGTCGCCCGGCTACGATTTCACCCCACGCCTTATCATCCAGATAAAGCTGGTCCGGGGGGCACGGTTTATAGACCGTATCCATCCGGTTTTTCTGTTCCAGTGCCAGATGCCGGGTTTCATACTGGTCTTCGATGCTGTCCCATCTGGCCAGCCGTGTTGGCGTTACCGCATCGTCCAGAACGATGCTGGCACCCGGCAGATAATCAAATATGGTTTCCAGTTTCTCGTGGAAAAACGGCAGCCAGTGTTCGACACCCTGATGTTTGCGCCCGGCGCTTACCGCCTCATACAGCGGATCATCCGTACCAGCCGCGCCAAATTCAATTCTGTAATTCTGGCGAAACCGGGTGATGGCGCGCTCATCCAGTATGATTTCTGATACCGGCGCCAATTCAATCACGCTTAGCTTTTCGGTGGTGCGCTGTGTGATCGGATCAAACCGCCGTGCCCCGTCCAGAACATCACCAAACAGATCAAGCCGCACTGGCCCGCTGTCACCGGGCGGATAAATATCGATGATGCCGCCGCGCACCGCATAATCACCGGGCTCCAACACCGTTGGCGCCTGTGAAAACCCCATACGCACCAAAAAACCACGCAGTGCGGCTTCGTCAATCTGACGGCCCACGGTAGCGCTRAAVGCRGCTTCTTTCAGTACACTTCGYGCSGGAACTTTCTGGGTCGCRGCATTCARYGTKGTCAAAAGAATAAACTGMCCCGGWATTCCRTGSGCCAAWCCWGCCAGCGTTGCCATCCGGGTTGCGGATGTCTCGGCATTGGGTGAAACCCGGTCATARGGCAGGCAATCCCACGCMGGGAACGTAATTACCGGCACATGGGGGCCAAAAAACGCCAGCGCCCCCTGCATCGCCACCAATCGCCTGTCGTCCCGTGCCACATGMAGCACTGGTGAGCCGGATTTTTCCAACTCGGCCAAAAGCAAACGCGCATCATACCCTTCGGGCGCGCCGCTGACAGTTATATGTGATGTGTTTGGCATGGGGGTTTTCAGGTACAGTGCAGGAGCAAAGTGTCAACCACCAAGCGGCCCGACGACAAGATTCTGATACATTCCCCACATCGAGGTCACGAAGACTGACAACATTCCGATGATTTGCGTGTACAGGCGATGGCGGCCAAGTCGTTTATGCAGCAATTCACCGGTYGCCGCTTCGACTGTTATAAGCCTTGCGGTCGACATGCTTAGCAAACCAATGATTGAAAGCGGGAATACAAAGAAAAACAACGCCTGCGCAAATTCTACCCCGTACCARAAGCCRATCAGCGTMARCGCKGTWATCGCCGCGCATCCGAACGCCAGCAACCAAAGCCCGGATACCCGCCCAATATACAGCAAACGGTTGCAGTTGATGCGAACCATGTCCTCCAGATCCACTTCAGACTGGCCACCCTTGCGCCGCGCGCGCAAAACCATGTCGAACGGCACCCCCAGCACCCAGTGGCTGGCGGTTGACCAGATCACGGCCAGCGCAATCCAGTACCAGAGGTTCGAAAAAGATCGCATATCGATCACTTCAAAAACGGTGTCGTACCAATCCAATTCGATCGTCCCTGTCCAATTTCGCCGCGACACTACTTGGCGCGCTCGCTTATTGCTACCCTTGAGGTAGATTGAAATCCATGCCAAGCGGTTTCTGAGCCACACAAGGAAAACAATCATGCCAAAACACCACGCGCCGTTTCCAGCTGGCCGTGCCCGACGGCTTCGCCATACCCCTGCCCTTCGTGGATTGCTGCGTGAAAACACCCTGAGTGCCAGTGATTTTATCTGGCCGGTGTTTGTTCAGGAAGGCAAAGRYRACGYTTCCCCKATTGCCTCCATGCCYGGTGTCGCCCGCTTRACGATCGACCGAWTGGTTGCTGAGGCCCGCAAKGCGGCCGATCTGGGTATCTCGGCYATCTGCATATTCCCCTATATTGAACAATCCCTGAAAACCGAAGAYTGCGCCGAYGCCTGGAACCCCGAAAACCTGTCAAACCGCGCGATCCGCGCGTTGAAGGAAGCTGTACCAGAAATAGCCGTGATGACCGACGTGGCACTGGACCCCTACAACATCAACGGCCATGACGGGTTTGTGGTGGACGGCCATATACTGAATGATGAAACTGTCGCGGCGCTGGTAAAAATGGCGCTGGCACAGGCTGACGCGGGCGCAGACATTATCGGGCCATCTGACATGATGGATGGTCGTATTGGCGCAATACGTTCGGCGCTGGAAACYGCMGGGYAYCAAAACACCACCATCATGTCCYACGCGGCAAAATTTGCATCCAGCTTTTACGGGCCTTTCCGTGACGCGGTAGGTGCCAGCGGCGCGCTGCAGGGCGACAAGAACACSTATCAAATGGACCCCGCCAATTCTGATGAAGCGCTGCGCCAGGTGGCCCGTGATCTGGCTCAGGGTGCGGACATGGTGATGATCAAGCCGGGAATGCCGTATCTGGATATWTGCCGACGGGTTAAGGACGAATTCAACGCCCCGACGTTCGCCTATCAGGTGTCCGGTGAGTACGCGATGATCACAGGTGCCGCCGCAAATGGCTGGATTAACGGCGACAAGGCAATGATGGAAAGCCTGATCGCATTTAAGCGGGCCGGGTGTGATGGGATTTTGACCTATTTTGCGCCAGCCGCAGCAARAGCATTGCAAAGCACGTAGCAGCTAAATCCTGCCAACGGCACAACAGCTAATGACACTCTGCTATATCTGGCATATACTACACCGTGACCCGCCAGATAAGGCAGGCAACAGTGGCAATCGGCAGATAAAGGTAAACCCATGAACAATCTATCCCGGCGGTTTTTCATCGCAGGCGCAGCAAGTACAACACTTATCGTTGCGGGCTGTAACAACGGCTTACAAGGCAACGGCGCGGAAACAATTGACGCCCGTGTTGACAGTTCGCTGAACTTTCTTTTTTCCAACCACCCAGGCACTCAGGATCTGCGCGATAAATCCGCGGGCATGTTGGTGATGCCACTGGTGACCAAAGCCGGATTTGGTATTGGTGGCTCATTTGGACGTGGCGCGTTGCGGGTCGGCGGGGCTACCGTCGATTATTACTCCGCCACCGAAGCAAGTGTCGGCATACAGATCGGCGCACAGCAATCCGCCCATGTACTGTTCTTCATGACCGAAGACGCCCTGGCTGAATTTCGTAATTCGCCGGGTTGGGCTGCCGGTGCAAACCTTGAATACACCTTAAATACTGAGGGCGAAAATATATCAACCGCGACAACYACTGTGCTATCGCCGGTTATCGCCGTTGTGTTTGGGCAGGCAGGGCTTATCGCGGGCGCTACGATAAAAGGCACCAAATATACGCGGATCATTCCCTAGATCCTGATCCACTATCGACAATCTGTTAACGGTGCGGATTGAATTCCGCACCGCGACGTATTTTCACGATTTTCCGGTTTGCTCTGGCCTTTTATGCGGGCGCAGTATAGGGCGCGGCCAACCCCCTATTAAGGTARACCTATGGACCTGCGAAATATCGCGATTATCGCCCACGTTGACCACGGCAAAACGACCCTGGTTGATGAAATTCTGAAGCAATCCGGCTCATTCCGCGAAAACCAGACGGTGAATGAACGCGCGATGGATTCCAACGATCTGGAACGTGAACGCGGCATCACCATTCTGGCGAAAGCCACCTCGGTTGAATGGAACGGGATGCGGATCAATATTGTCGACACCCCCGGCCACGCTGATTTYGGTGGTGAAGTTGAGCGCATTCTGTCCATGGTTGACGGTGTGGTWYTGYTGGTWGACGCGGCCGAAGGCCCAATGCCGCAGACCAAATTCGTAACCTCCAAAGCACTGGCCCTTGGCCTGCGCCCGATTGTGGTRCTGAACAAAGTTGACAAGCCCGACGCCGAACCAGACCGCGCATTGGACGAAGTGTTTGAHCTGTTTGCAAATCTCGACGCGGATAACGATCAACTCGATTTCCCGACGCTCTATGCCTCTGGCCGTTCCGGTTGGGCTGATGTTGAACTCGATGGCCCGCGCAAAGACCTTAACGCTCTGTTTGAACTGATCGTTGAACACGTCCCRGCCCCCAAGCAGATCACCCACGCAGGTGAGCCGTTTCGTATGCTGGCCACGACCCTAGGGGCCGACCCGTTTATCGGACGCATCCTGACCGGGCGCGTTGAATCGGGCACGTTGAAAGCCGGTCAAACCATCAAGTCGCTGAACAGTGATAACGAAAAAATTGAACAATTCCGGGTCACCAAAATCCTGGCGTTTCGCGGCCTGACTCAAACCGCTATCGACGAAGCAATCGCGGGTGACATCGTTTCTATCGCTGGCGTCACTAAAACCACGGTAGCGGACACTCTTTGTGATCTCAGCGTGGAAGATGCATTGGCCGCGCAACCCATTGATCCGCCTACTATATCTGTAACGTTCGGTATCAACACCAGCCCATTGGCTGGACGCGACGGTAAGAAAGTTCAGTCACGCGTCATCCGTGAACGTCTGATGAAAGAAGCCGAATCCAACGTCGCCATTAAAGTAGCCGACACCCCCAGTGGAGATTCTTTCGAAGTCTCGGGCCGGGGTGARCTGCAAATGGGTGTGTTGATCGAAAACATGCGCCGCGAAGGGTTTGAGCTGTCGGTTTCACGCCCTCAGGTATTGCTGCAAGATGTTGACGGCCAAAAGCTGGAACCAATCGAAGAAGTCACAATTGATGTGGATGACGAATACTCCGGCGCTGTAATCGAAAAWATCACCGGTGTCCGCCGTGGAAAACTGGTTGAAATGMAACCCGCAGGCACCGGCAAAACCCGTATCATCGCCCACGTCCCGTCGCGCGGTCTGATCGGYTATCAGGGTGAATTCATGACCGACACACGGGGTACCGGCGTGTTGAACCGGGTGTTCCACGACTGGCAACCACACCGTGGCCATATCCCCGGCCGTCGCGCTGGTGTGTTGATTTCAATGGTGCCGGGCATATCAGTGGCTTTTGCGCTTTGGAATCTGGAAGAGCGTGGCCGCATGTTCATCGGCCCACAGGAACAGGTTTATGAAGGCATGGTGATCGGCCAGCATACCCGTGAAAATGATCTGGAAGTGAACCCGTTAAAGGGTAAGAAACTGACCAATGTACGCGCTTCCGGCACCGATGACGCAGTCCGTTTGACGCCACATATCAAGTTTTCACTKGAAGAAGCGATTGCATATGTGGACGACGATGAACTGGTCGAAGTCACMCCAAATKCAATCCGGCTGCGCAAAAGACATCTGGAYCACCACGAACGTAAACGCGCAGCCCGCGCTGCRATCTARTCGCTGGTTTCAATGATCATTAACTCGCGTTCACTGGCACCCTTGGCAAACGCCAGGGCTTCCTGATAGCGCGTTGAATTGTAGCAGGCTTCGGCGTCTTCAACAGACGCGAACCTTGCGACAACATTGCGCGGCCGTTCGCGGCCCTCAAGCTGAACAAACCGCCCGCCACGCGCAATGAACTTGCCACCATGTTCAGCGATGGCTTCTGTCGCGATAGCGGCATATTTCATATARGCTTCTTCGTCTGTAACCGTCACATGTGCAATCCAAAGTGCGCCCATATCAGCCTCCTATTAGTTTTTGTACAGCGTTTATTGCCGCCTCAGCATTGCCGGCGTCCTGACCGCCGCCCTGCGCCATATCTGGCCGGCCACCGCCGCCTTTGCCGCCCAGTTCTGCCACTGCAGCCCGCACGATATCAACGGCTGAAACTTTATCAGTCAGATCGGAGGTAACCCCGGCAGCCACTGCCGCCTTGCCACCAGTGTCCGCAATCAGCAGCACCACWCCCGAGCCAATTTGCACCTTATGTTCGTCAACCAGCGATGGCAAATCTTTGCCACTAACACCACTCAGCATCTTGGCAATAAATGCTATCCCGTTGATATCCATAACATCCGAGCCGCCGCCCTGCCCWGACCCACCAGCCAYTGCCAGTTCCCGGCGTAACTGAGCAACCTCGTTTTGCAATGTTTTACGCTCGGTCAGCAAACCCTTAACGCGCTCGACAATGTCTGCTACCGGGGTTTTCATTGCGGTGGCAACATCCGCCACGCGACCGGTTTCAGCGCTGATATGGGCCAGCGCGGCTGTCCCGGTTAAAGCCTCAATCCGACGCACACCAGCGCTGGACGCGCTATCACCCAAAACCACACAAAGCCCAATGTCCCCGGTCCGTTCAACATGGGTGCCGCCGCACAGTTCGATCGAATAAGTCTGACCATCCTGGCCTTTACCGGAATCGGCGCGCCCCATGGAAACCACCCGGACCTCATCGCCATATTTTTCGCCAAACAGCGCCTGCGCGCCAAGTTCGCGCGCATCATCTGGCGTCATGATCCGTGTCTCAACGGTCGTATTCTGGCGGATATATTCGTTTACATCTTTGGATACCTGCACCAATTCCGTCGACGTCAGCGCCGCACCATGGGAAAAATCGAACCGCAAACGGTCCTCGGCATTCAACGACCCGCGCTGAGCAACATGCCCGCCCAATGTTTCACGCAGGGCTTCGTGCAACAGGTGCGTCGCAGAATGGTTTGCACGTATCGCGGARCGACGTGTGTGGTTCACCTCCAGCTCTGCTGTTGAACCACKTTTCACAGTCCCTGAAACAACTTCGCCAATGTGTATGAACACACCGGCAACTTTGCGGGTATCAGTAACCTGAACTTCACCATTGTCGGTTTTCAGCAATCCACTATCGCCAACCTGCCCGCCGCTTTCGGCGTAAAACGGGGTTTGATTAACCACGAYCTGAACACTGTCACCTTTTWCAACCGCGTYTACAGAAACACCATCACGAACCAGTGCCAGCACTTTTCCTTCGGCGTTTTCRGTTTCATAGCCTAGAAATTCGCTAACCCCATGTTCCTGTGCAATATCAAACCAGATGGTAGCATCTGCGGTTTGCCCCGACCCGGCCCAGGCGGCTCGCGCTTTGGTTTTCTGTTCAGCCATTGCGCTGTCGAAACCCGCYACATCAACCGTGCGGCCCTTTTCGCGCAACGCATCTTGTGTCAAATCAAGCGGGAACCCGAAGGTATCGTACAGCTTAAAGGCCGCCGCACCCGGCAATTCTGCGCCCTCTGGCAGGTTGCCCAATTCGTCGTCCAACAACTTCAGCCCACGATCAAGCGTGGTTCTGAACCGGGTTTCTTCTGATTGCAGCGTGTCTTCGATAACCGATTGGCCGCGACCCAACTCTGGGTARGCCTCACCCATTTGYGCAATTARTGCGGGGACCAGACGGTGCATAACCGGGTCTTTCGCGCCAAGCAGATGGGCGTGACGCATTGCGCGRCGCATAATCCGGCGCAGCACATATCCGCGGCCCTCACTTGACGGCAAAACACCCTCGGCAATCAGAAACGACGTTGAACGCAAATGRTCCGCAATTACCCGGTGGTGTATGTTTCCCGGACCGTCCGGGTCTGTATTGGTCGCATTTGCGCTGGCTTCAATCAGCGCGCGCATCTGGTCGGTGTCGTAAATATCGTGGGAGCCCTGCAAAAGAGAGCTGATACGTTCCAGTCCCATACCAGTGTCAATTGATTGGTTCGGCAGGTCGGTCAAACGACCATCTGCATGCTGCTCATTTTGCATGAAAACCAGATTCCAGATTTCGATAAACCGGTCGCCATCTTCATCCGGTGATCCCGGCGGGCCGCCGGGGATATGATCACCGTGGTCATAGAAAATTTCGGTGCACGGACCGCACGGGCCGGTTGGCCCCATCCGCCAGAAATTGTCATCTGTTGCGATCCGGATAATCCGTTCATCCGGCAGGCCTGCGACYTTTTTCCAGATGTCTGCTGCTTCATCATCGGTATGATAAACTGTAACCAGCAGSCGATCTTTATTGATTTCAAACTCACGGGTCAGCAACTCCCACGCAAATGGGATTGCGTCTGACTTGAAATAGTCACCAAAAGAAAAATTCCCCAGCATTTCGAAGAACGTGTGGTGGCGCGCTGTATAGCCGACATTATCCAGATCGTTGTGTTTGCCACCCGCGCGCACACATTTTTGCGACGTCGTTGCACGTACATAATCGCGCTTTTCAACACCGGTGAACAGGTTCTTGAACTGCACCATTCCGGAATTCACAAACATCAAAGTCGGATCATTGCGTGGCACCAGTGGTGAGCTGTCGACCACCTCATGATCGTTTTGCTCAAAGTAGTTCAGGAAGGTGGACCGGATTTCGTTCAGGCTGGCCATTGTTGGGTCTTTCGAAGCGGAATTTACAAGTTAAATATCATCTACCCCGGTGATCCAAAGCTGTCCACAGCAACAAAAAAGGCCGGGCAATTCCTGCCCGGCCAATCATACATGTATTGAAATTCAACCTTCGAGCAATGCGTCGTCTGCATCATCACTATCGGCGACATCTTTCGTCTTGCCATCGTAGTCGAAATCCAACCCATGGGCCGCACGGATCTTGTCTTCGATTTCCAATGCTATCCTCTGGTTTTCGCGCAGGTAGGTTTTCGCATTTTCCCGCCCTTGCCCGATACGTTCATCACCATAAGAATACCAGGACCCTGATTTTTCGACAATCCCGGCCTTAACGCCCAGATCAACCAGCTCACCGTTTTTGGAAATGCCTTCGCCATACATTATGTCGAATTCTACCTGTTTGAATGGTGGCGCGACCTTGTTCTTGACCACTTTCACCCGGGTGGCGTTGCCGACAACCTCATCGCGGTCCTTGATTGCACCGATGCGGCGAATATCCAGGCGAACCGACGCATAGAATTTCAGCGCATTGCCACCCGATGTGGTTTCCGGGCTGCCAAACATCACGCCGATCTTCATGCGAATTTGATTGATAAAGATAATGCTGCATTTCGATTTGGAAATTGATCCGGTCAGTTTACGCATCGCCTGGCTCATCAGACGTGCCTGCGCACCAACCTGATGATCGCCCATGTCGCCTTCCAGCTCTGCCCTTGGTGTCAGCGCGGCCACGGAATCAATCACAATCATGCTGACAGCGCCCGAGCGCACCAGTGTGTCTGTTATTTCCAAAGCCTGCTCACCGGTATCGGGCTGGGAAATCAACAGCTCTTCCAGGTTTACACCCAGTTTTYGMGYATMCNGNGGRTCAAGCGCRTGTTCKGCGTCRACAAASGCGCAGACMCCRCCCTTYTTYTGYTCTTCMGCAATGCAGTGCAGCGTCAGCGTGGTCTTACCCGAGCTTTCCGGGCCATAWATYTCTGCAACSCGCCCTTTGGGCAGCCCGCCAATTCCAAGGGCAATGTCCAAGCCAAGGGAGCCGGTTGAAGTTGATTCAATCTCGGTCACCGGGTTATCCCCGCCGAGCTTCATGATCGAGCCTTTACCAAACTGGCGTTCAATCTGGGCCAAAGCCGAATCGAGGGCCTTTTGTTTGTCGTTGCTGCGCTTATCTGTCATTTCTAAAATTCTTGCCGTAGCCATTATTTACTTCCTTATTCCATACCCTGCCTTGGGCGGCAATGCTGCCAAGTGTTCGCCTCTTGTTCTCATTTTCCCTTATGAGACCAAAAAGAGAACATTTCAAGAAAATTGTTCATACCTGACCATCTCAGCCCAGAGTTAATGAAGCGTTTAAGCAACATTTCTTTTCCRAAGRTTTCCCRKAAASCCGCTAAATACCTTGGCTAACAAAGGGAAATCACCCCAACCCGATACATGAGCATATCTGGCCTAGTGTATTTTGTCCTGAACCGTTGCCGTTAGCTGGCTTAATGAAAACGGTTTTGGAAGAAATACTGAATTCGGAATCTTCGCTTGTTGCTCTGAAAAACTTTCCTCGGCGTAGCCGGACACGAATACAACTTTCACACCTGGGCGTTCTATCAATGCCTTTGCCACCCAACTTGGTCCGTCCATACCCGGCATAATCACATCTGTAACGAAAACATCTATTTTCAAAGACTTATCCTCGAGAGTTTTCAGCGCCTCTTCAGCATTTTCCGCCTCTAGAACCGTATGGCCGCGCATCTTCAACGCTCTGGACGCAAAGGCACGAACCGGTGCCTCATCTTCTACCAGAAGAACAACTCCGCGGGATTTTAACGGCACTGATTTTGGCAACTCCTTTGGCGGAGACACMTGTTTAGCRGCAGTTTCGGTCGTRACAGGRAAATACAGTGTAAAACTTGTGCCACTACCCACAACACTTTCGGCAAAAATGTAGCCGCCGGTTTGTTTCACTATACCATACGCCATCGACAGGCCCAATCCGGTCCCTTCMCCGGTGCGTTTGGTMGTRAAAAAAGGCTCAAATATYTTGGGCAGTTGATCAGGTGGAATTCCRATCCCCTGATCCACCACTGAAACAACCACATAATCRCCGGCCGGTACTACGGCGCGATCTTTTTCATATGGCACATCGAGATGTTCAACACGGGTTTCAATTCTCACTTCGCCGCCATCCGGCATTGCATCGCGTGCATTTACAACGAGGTTCATAATGACCTGTTCAAGTTGGCGTTTGTCAGCCCGAATTGGCAAAAGGTCAGGGTCATGGGACAAAACCAGTTTAACTTTTTCACCCACAAGGCGGTTCAAAAGATGGGTCAGCTCATCAAGCGAATCACGCACATCTACGATTTCAGGCTTTAGCGTTTGTTTGCGAGAAAATGCCAGTAACTGCCCGACCAAACTRGCGGCACGATTTGCATTTTGGTTAATCTGAATCAGGTCACCGTAATCAGGATCACGCTCATCGTGGCGCAGTAATAGCAAGTCACAATGCCCACTGATCGCCGTCAGAAGATTGTTGAAATCATGGGCTACACCACCAGCCAACTGGCCGATGGCCTGCATTTTCTGGCTCTGCACAAACTGAGCCTCAAGTGTCTTCAATTTAGTCGCGTCATTCAGAACAACGACGAGCGATGTCTCGCCATCCATTTGGACTGGTGTCAGGGTTATTTGTAAAAAAGTTTCTTTCGCCCGATGTTTAGCGCGGACAAACTCTGAGTGCATCTCGCCAGGTTTCTCGGCGGCTCCTGACAGCCAGTCGGATACAGATCTACCCAAACCCTCTACCAGGTCCCCCAAAAAGGCACCTTCCGCATCCTGAAACCCCAGCAAATGCCGCGCCAGTTTATTGCAGAATATTATCWCTCCACTAGAGGCTACTTTCAGCAGAGGCACAGGTAAGCTTTCGGAAGGCTCCCAAATACCTTTGTTGAACCCMGGGGCTTCCTCTGCGGGCAGCAGGWATATTTCCCGGCGCCCAATTGTATTGGGAACAATAGATATCTGAGCTGAAACCGGGCCATTTTCCCCGGCAATCTCATGAACCTGACCAGATACTAGCGGCAAATCATTGACCACCCGGTCAAGTTTCGTCTGACGACCGCCAGTCACCCGACGCATTGCTTCATTCATAAATAAAATTGTATTTGATTTGCTGATTGTCATCATCGGCAGGCWGATCCCCTCAGCCGCACGCCCGTGGCGAGAACGCTCCAACACATCCTCAAGCCGCCATAAAAAACCTTCATCCCCGATCTGATGCACAGAAAGGCGAAGATGTCCGCGGCGCAAAACGACATCTTCCCGGGCAGAGCCTTTAGCCATCGCTTTGTCCTGCAAACGCGCCAATGTCATTGCTGGCGACGCAAAAATATTTCCAAGGGCCGATATCAGGGATWCTTCACTGGCCCCGTCAAAACGCTCAATCGCTGCCCGATTTCGATAACAGACCATACCATGACGGTCTGTTGTGAAACTGGGCGAAGCATCGAGTTCAACAAATCCTGCGACCGATCTTTGAAGCTCTGATTGTGCGGCCATATCGCGCCGGGCGAGATGGCTAATTAGCGCAGTGGTTGCCAAAAGTGATGTGCCGACAAACAAAAATACCAAACCAAATTTTGGATTTGGTAAATAGAGCGAAATTCCGATCACTGATATCGCAAGCGCCAACAACAGCCCTGCTTTTGGGGCAAGCTGCACAGCCTTTTCCGTAATAGGGTGGCGCGATATCGCCGGATGCAGCACCGCAAGCTCCGATATTGATTCTATTCCTGCCCATTTCGGTGTAAATTCGTTAACCGCCAATTAAGGCTGTTACAAAAACAACTATGGGTTGATAGTCACTTTATCTATACTCGCTTTAATAAAGCAACAAAAAACCCGTCTCCGCCATCAATCGGCGTAAATTGACGGTGGTTGATCTGATGCCAATCACTGCTCCTGGCCAGGAACGCATCAATCTGCTCGCCGTTTTCCTGCGCAATCATYGAACAGGTCACATAGGCTAAAACGCCGTCTCGATTAACATAGTTGCAAGCSGTATCGAGTATGYYGGCCTGAGTTTGGCAAWRYTCSGCWARMCGTTCRGGKGTYAMKATCCAYTTGGCRTCCGGCGCACGTCGCCAGGCACCATTTCCTGAACAGGGCACGTCACAAACGACAACATCAAACAATTTACCATTCAGCTGATCTTCGGTCGCTATTTCAATGTCGGCACCGGCACGTTTTATGCGTTCCGGTAAATCATTCATTCGTTTAACGTCAATGTCATACGCAGTRACCTTAATGTCTTTTCTCGCAGCCATCGCCAAACTTTTACCACCACCGCCTGCGCAATAGTCCAAAACACTTTGACCGTCTTCCAGCGGAAAARATTCTACCACTGCCTGCGACGCGACATCCTGTAATTCGACCAGCCCATCCCGGAARGCTGAACTTTGTGCGACCCGACGCGGATTTTCTGTTACCTCCAGCGCGCTGCCCGCGAGATTATGCGGTTGAGTTGAAATTTCGTCCGCCGYCAGYGCTTTGGCAGCCTGCGACAAATTAGATTTTTTCTGGTTTACCCGTAAAAATACCGGTGCGCGTGACTGAAGTTTCTGCAACACTTCGTCAGTGTTTTCCCCCAGAGACTTATCGAAAAAATCCAGAAACCAGTCCTGGCAATCCAGCCGCACAGCGCGCGGCGCTTCGGCTAAACTGGCGAAYTTCGCTTCGGAATCACTCAGAACTTCCGGCGCGTATTTTTCACCCGAGAAATACAATTTGTGATCTAAACCAGAAGCTTGCACCCAACCTATCATCAACCCACGACCAGTCTCTGCCCCGCCAACGTAGGCGAATGAGCGTTTACGGCGCAGGGCTTCAAAAACCAGATCACGTATCGCWGCACGGTCCCCTGACCCMGCAAAGCGGTTGGCGCGGCCCCAGTTGGTTACGATTTTTTCGGCAGCTTCACCGGCCAGAACCCTGTCCAGAATTTCAATTGCCGCCGCAACCCGAGCAGGTGGTGTCATTAGATTTCTTCCAGTTTTACATCATGAAACGCTAGTAACACGTTGTTTTTGCTACGCCCCGCGGTAATTAGGGCTTTCCCGCGTGATCTGAACATCGTGAACATGGCTTTCTTTCAGCCCGGCCCCRGTGATTTTCACGAAATTGCAATTTTTACGCATGTCTTCGACGGTTGCATTSCCAGTATAGCCCATGGCCGCCCGCAAACCTCCTACCAGTTGATGCACCACGGCAGCGGCTGGCCCTTTGTAGGGCACCTGCCCTTCGATGCCTTCRGGAACCAGTTTGTCACTGGCAGCGTCTTTCTGGAAATACCGGTCCGCCGAGCCCCKAGCCATCGCGCCAAGACTGCCCATGCCACGGTAGGACTTAAACGAACGGCCCTGGTACAATATCATCTCACCGGGGCTTTCATCTGTTCCGGCGATCATGCTGCCCACCATTGCACAGGAAGCCCCGGCGGCGATTGCCTTGGCAAAATCACCGGAAAACTTGATGCCGCCGTCGGCGATAATCGGTGTATCTCCTGCTGCCTCTACACAGTCACGGATTGCGGTTAACTGTGGAACACCGACCCCTGCAACCATGCGCGTGGTGCATATTGAGCCCGGTCCAATACCGACCTTGATCGAATCTGCCCCGGCCCCGATCAGCGCGCGCGTGGCTTCAGCAGTTGCCACATTGCCCGCAATCACCTGAAAATCACCCGACAGCTTTTTCAGCCGCTCGACCGCCAAAGCAACCCCTTCGGAATGCCCATGCGCGGTATCAACAACAATCAAATCGCAGCCCGCCTCAATCAACGCCTGTGAGCGCTCATAKCCTGCGTCCCCAACCGTGGTTGCAGCAGCCACCCGCAAACGGCCCAGTTCATCTTTGCAGGCGTGTGGGTTAAGCACCGCCTGTTCGATGTCTTTCAGCGTTAGCAGCCCGGTCAGCTTGCCCTGCTCATCCGTCACCAACAACTTTTCAATCCGGCGCGCCTGCATCATCCCCTTGGCCTGTTCCAGATCCGCCGGTTCCTGCAATATCGCCARATTTTCGGACGACATCATCACCCGCACYGGTGTCGCGTCATCGCTGGCGAACCGCATGTCGCGGTTGGTTACGATCCCSACCACATGGYCATCGTCATCCACGACGGGAAAGCCWGTAACRCGATAACGCTCCTGATAGGCCTTCGCATCCGCCAGTGTCTGATCCGCTTTCAGGGTGATCGGACTAAACACAATGCCACTTTCGAAACGCTTGACCCGGCGCACTTCACGGGCCTGTTCTTCGACATTCAGATTACGGTGTACCACACCGATACCGCCCGCCTGCGCCATGGCAATTGCCATGCGGGCTTCGGTCACGGTATCCATTGCCGAGCTAAGCAGCGGGATGTTCATCCGTATTGTACGGGTCACATTCGTCGCGGTATTCGCCGTGGATGGCAGCACACTGGACGCACCCGGAACCAGTAAAACATCATCRAAWGTAAGAGCCTCGCGAATCTCCATATCAGTCTCCTTGGAGGTGTTCGTTTGACGCTTCCCTATTTCACGGGCCGGGCGAAATGAAAAGGGCTATTCCCGGTTCAGACCTTTGAGGCGTTTGATTTTGTTGCCAATGGCCCCGCTGCCCACATTTTGAGGATTTTGAAGGCGATGATTGGGATGATGATGGTTGCGGCGATCAGTGACAGACCGCCCAGCAGCCTGAATATTCCTGCCTCGGAAACGGCGAGGATCAACATCAGGTTCACAAACGCTGCCAACGGAAATGTAAACGCCCCCCAGAATGGGCTGAACCCGGCCGCCGTCAGGTAGCGTGTTCGTATCACAAGAATTGCCATTCCCAGAATTGCCAACCAACCAAATATCAGCGCGAGCGTATCATAGCCCAGCATTGCAGCTACGATACCAAGCAGCACCATCGGTGACAGGTGTATTGCCAAAGGTGGCCGCAGTGGTGGCGGAACCGGATTGCGCGCAACCAGCACCAGACTGCCAAGCCAGATGGTCAGCGCGGCGGCGATGCTTAGTACAAAAATCAGTTGCGAAGTTGCAATCCAACCCAAAGGTATTCCCGCCAAAGGCGCTACAATGAAGCCGACAAAGGTCAGGTGCCAAACCGGTGTCATCCGCCGCTTGGCCAACGGAGCCCCCCACAGCACAGAAATAATTATGATGGCAACGACAGTATGCGCGGCAAGGGCTGCAAAAAACGTCCACTTGGCGATGTCGGCCGAATAGGGCACCATTGCCACTGCAAACAGCATTGCCGCCATCGACCCCGTTGAAATCCCGGCGCGACCGGGCATGATCCGCAGATCATCCACCAAAGCAGAAGGGCGTCGCAGGAATTTGGCCAGATACGCCACAACGGCGAACAGGAATAATATTGAAACCGCGCCTAGCATGGCTTCGCCAATGTCACGTGGAACGGCAAACACTTCGGTCGCACGCCGCCACGCCAGCCCCAGCCCCAGCAGGCCCAAAATTGGTGGAAATATTGCAGGTGGTGTTTGTTGCCACATACCGGGTTTGGATTGCATTTGTGTGACCCTTGTTCAAATGATCTGGAAATAAATTGATCTGCGCGCTTCACATGCAAGAATACGCATAAGTTCAACCAAAGCAAGCCCATCTCTCTGAAAGCCGGGGGTCGATAGGATTGCAATTTATTTCGCCAATAGTTGCCCGATTTCAGACGGACATCGGCATCTAACGAGTCTATACTGCTTACATGTTGTGCCAATCCCCTGATCACGACACGCTTTATACCGCCCTCGTGGCACGGAATGCATCCTATGAAGGGCGGGTCTATGTCGGGGTCACAACAACCGGGATATTTTGCCGTCTGACTTGCCCCGCACGCAAACCGTTATCGAAAAACTGCGTGTTTTACGGAACCGTCACTGAATGTATTCAGGCTGGCCTGAGACCCTGTAAACGCTGCCACCCGCTGAACCCGGCKGCGGGTTGTGGCGCARRCAAAAGCTRATGGARCTTGAACAACGCCTTAACCCGCCCAGGTCTTGAGCCCAYTAWTTTTGCRGGCAAAGCGACGGGCCRGTTATCGATAATGCAGCGACAACCCATCCGCAAAAATATGTACCTTAGCCGGGTCRGCCGTTAGCGAWACTTTTCTGCCRCGCAGATCATGGACAATRCCKGGCAGTTTGGCGATCACCGGGGCCGCGCCGGCAACCGGTTCAAAATGAATTTGCGTCACCTCGCCCAATAATTCGGTAAAATTGATCAGGCCTACGAAAATCGGGTCAGTTTTGGTGACCTTAAAATCCTCGGGGCGAACGCCGATATTTACCGCCCTCCCCATGTCGTCAGTTTCACTGGGAATATCCGACACGACCTGCCCGCCGTTAGATAATTCGACACGCGTTTGCTTACCGGTTTTACTGATCTTCCCAGGCAACAGGTTCATCGCAGGGGAGCCAATGAATTGCGCGACAAATTCGTTTTCGGGCCGCTCATACAAATCCAGCGGCGTGCCTACCTGGGCGATACCTTTATTGGCTAAAACCACAATACGGCTGGCAAGCGTCATCGCTTCCACCTGATCATGGGTTACATAAATCATCGTGCTTTCGGGCATCGATTCCTTGAGCTGCGCAATTTCAATCCGGGTCGCGACGCGCAAGGCTGCATCCAGATTTGAAAGCGGCTCATCAAACAAATAGACCTTTGGRTCRCGCACGATYGAGCGCCCRATCGCCACCCGTTGCCGTTGCCCGCCAGACAGGGCCTTGGGCAGRYKRWSSASWKWRKYKKCMMGSYKYRAMWYWKTSRSSMYWWKGYYYMTYKSRGCKWYSAWKKSKWSWKKTRKYTTYWYSRMRAWWWYCMRAGCRAACGACATATTATCGCGCACGGACATATGCGGATAAAGAGCGTAATTTTGAAAAACCATCGCGATGTCCCGATCAGCAGGATCCAGATCGTTAACCTCGCGATCCCCGATATGAAGCGTGCCTTCGGTGATGTCTTCCAGGCCCGCAATCATCCGCAACAGCGTCGATTTTCCGCAACCTGATGGGCCAACGAGGACGACAAATTCCCCGTCAGCAATGTTGAAACTGGAGCGTTTGACGGCCTCAAATCCGTTGGGATAGGTTTTCGAGATCGCGTTCAGTGTGACTTTCGCCATGGTGCTGATTCCTATTTATCTGATTCAGTCAGGCCCTTAACGAACCAACTTTGAAAGAAAATGACGACAAAGACCGGCGGGATCATGGCAATGATCGCCAACAGGTTTGCGCGGCCATATTCGGGGATGGTTGTGCCATCCAAGCTCTGGGTGATCTGCTTCATACCCCGCACCAGCGTAAACATCGCCTCATCTGTTGTGATCATTGTGGGCCATAAATATTGATTCCAGCCATAGACAAACATGATGATAAACATCGCGGCGATCATGGTTTTGGACAGTGGCACAAGAATATCGATAAAGAATTTGACCGGTCCAGCCCCATCAATCCGCGCGGCCTCAACCAGCTCCTCCGGGATTGATCGAAAGTATTGTCGAAAGAAAAACGTGGCGGTGGCCGAGGCAATCAGGGGAATAATCAAGCCTTGGTAGGTATTGATCATGCCCAGACTTTGCACGACTTCGTAGGATGGTAAAATCCGCACCTCGAGGGGCAAAAGCAAGGTGGTGAAGATCATCCAAAATGCCAATGACGCAAATCGAAGCCGGAAATAGACGATGGCATAAGCCGCCATCATACCAATCACGATTTTTCCGACTGCAAAACCAATGCCCAGAATGAACGAATTCTTCAGCATGTTCACGCCGGTATTCTCACCCGAAAACCCAGATGCTTGGAACATTGCTTTCTCAAAGTTAACGCCAAGCTGATCACCAATGTGAAAGCTCGGCCCGTTCTTAATGAGCTCGATATCAAGCACTGTTGTCATCTGCAGAACCACCAGCAGCGGAATCAGCATGAACAGGGAGCCAAGAATCAGGACAGTATGGTCCATAATGTTGGCGAGTTTGATCCGGCGGCGTCTGGGCCGTGGCGTGGCAACAGGGGTAGGGGAAAGGGACATATCAGACCTCAAGTATAATGAATTCGACGTTCAACCAGCCGAAACTGGAAAATCGTCACAGCAAGGACAAGGACCATCAGGATCACAGACTGCGCAGAGGATCCACCAAGGTCATTGCCGCGAAAACCGTCAACATATACTTTGTAAACAAGGGTCATCGGGTTGTTGCCCGGCTCGCCTTTAACCAAAGTATCAATGACCCCAAATGTGTCGAACAGCGCATATGTGATGTTGATGATCAGCAGAAAAAAACCGGTCGGTGCCAGCAATGGAAACGTGACATCCCAGAACCGCCCCGTGGCAGACGGGTTGTCAATCAATGCCGCTTCGCGCACGGATTTAGGGATCGCCTGAAGTGCCGCTAGGAAGAAGATAAAGTTCACCGGAATTTGTTTCCACACAGAAACGATAACCATGGCGGTTGCCGTGTCATTGTAATTCACACCCAATTTAAAATCCCAGCCGAGGCTTTTGGCAAAATCTGACAGCGGCCCCCAACTCTGATCAAACATGATTAACCCGATGAAACCCGCAACAGGTGGCGCCACCGCATAGACCCACATCAACATGGTTCGATAGGCGCGCGCTCCACGGATAACTTTGTCTGCCTTGACCGCTAAAAGCAGCGCGATTGCGAGCGAAAAAAACGTGACCAACACCGTAAAGAAAACTGTGAACCGCGCAATTCGGTGATATTCAGAACTGCCCAGCAGGTCGGTGTAATTTTCGGCTCCAACAAAGGTAGAGGTAAAACCGAATGGATCCTGAAGATACAGGGATGACTGAACCGCGTGAGCGGCGGGCCAGTAAAAGAACACGCCGATGATAATAAGCTGCGGCGCGAGTAGTAAAATCGGCAGCCATCTGACCGTAAAGCCTGCGCGTTTCATAATGTATCCCTTGTCCCTTAAACAGCGGCCACGATTTCTCGTCGCCGCTGGAATGAGTTTTTGAGGCGGTTTAGCCTTGAGTGCGGGCGAAACGTGAAAGCAGTTTGTTTGCCTCTGTCTCGATGTTCTGGAACGCGTCCTCGACAGTGGTTTCACCGGTCAGGATGCGACCGTATTCACGGTTCATCACGTCACGGATCTGTACGTAAACCCCATCCGGTATCCGCGAGTGTTCTCGCCTGCAGGCAAGGACAGTTGCAAAATACCGACTTCAGCCGCAGGTGACTTAACATAGTGACCATCAGATTTGGCCAATGCGTAAGCGGCTTCTGTGATCGGTACATAACCGGTTTCACGGTGCCAGAAGTATTGGGTTTCAGGCGATGTCAGGAATTCAAAAAATGCGGAGGTCGCTGCATTCTCTTCGGCCGTTT
>NVTR01000006.1 GCA_002732955.1 Marinosulfonomonas sp. | reverse complement strand
TGAAGCAAACGAAGCCTTTGCCGCCCAGGCTTGCGCCGTGAACAAGGACATGGGCTGGAACCCGGACGTGGTTAACGTCAATGGCGGCGCTATCGCCATCGGCCACCCAATCGGTGCCTCCGGTGCACGTATCCTGAATACACTATTGTTTGAAATGCAGCGCCGCGATGCCAAAAAAGGTCTTGCGACGCTGTGTATTGGCGGCGGCATGGGCGTTGCCATGTGTCTTGAGCGGGACTAGCAAATAGGCATTGCGTAATTAAATTGCGCAATGTAACCCTATTATTGATATATAATTACTTTTGATCGGAGAACTGAATGTCACGAACTGCGCTCGTAACTGGTGGCACCCGCGGCATTGGTGCCGCAATTAGCGTGGCCCTGAAAAATGCCGGATACACCGTTGCTGCCAACTATGCCGGCAACGACGAAGCGGCAGCGAAATTCACCGCTGAAACTGGCATTCAGGCCTATAAATGGTCGGTAGCAGAATATGACGCCTGCGTAGATGGTATCGCCAAGGTCGAAGCTGATCTGGGCCCGGTTGAAGTTCTGGTTAACAATGCCGGTATCACCCGCGACGCGATGTTCCACCGGATGACACCGCAACAATGGAAAGAAGTCATCGACACCAACCTGTCGGGCGTTTTCAACATGACCCACCCAATCTGGCCCGGTATGCGCGAACGTAAATTTGGYCGCGTGATCAATATTAGCTCAATCAACGGGCAAAAAGGTCAGGCCGGGCAGGCAAACTATTCCGCTGCCAAAGCWGGYGATCTGGGGATYACCAAGGCTCTGGCACAGGAAGGSGCGCGTGCGGGCATCACCGTGAACGCGATCTGTCCGGGCTAYATTGGCACCGAAATGGTTCTGGCGATTGAYGAAAARGTGCTGAACGAACGGATCATTCCGCAAATCCCGGTTGGYCGYCTKGGCGAACCCKCKGAAATAGCGCGCTGCGTGACGTTTCTGGCATCCGATGATGCGGGCTTTATTTCTGGTTCAACTCTTACAGCAAACGGCGCGCAATACGTGGTTTGATCCGGGCAAGTAGCCAGACAAAGCAAGCATGAAACGCACCACGGCCACGTCGGTCGGCTTCATAGCAGTCCTGTTATGGTCTCTGCTCGCRTTRTTCACCGTAGGCACAAGCCCTGTCCCACCATTGCAATTAAACGCGATAAGTTTTGCAATAAGCGCCGTGATTGGGCTGGTCTGGACATGGCGGGTTGGCGGATTTGGCGCGCTCAGGCTTGTTTCATGGAAAGTATACGCGTTCGGAACGGTGGGCTTGTTTGGGTATCATTTCCTGTATTTCTCAGCCCTGCGCGCCGCGCCAGCGGCAGAAGCCGGGCTGATTGCGTACCTCTGGCCTTTGCTGATTGTTTTATTTTCCGGGCTGCTTCCGGGTGAGCGCCTGCGCACCGGGCACGTAGTTGGTGCTGCCATCAGTTTCGCAGGCGCCGCGATGGTGGTGTTAAGCAGCGCCAACGGCTTTGATCCGGCATATTCAACCGGCTATATTCTGGCGGCCGGATGCGCATTTGTCTGGGCCGGATATTCCGTTTTGTCGCGTCGCTTGGGCGATGTCCCGACAACCAGCGTCGCAGTATTCTGCACGTTCACCGCGCTGCTATCTTTCGGTGCCCATCTGGCACTGGAAACCACGGTCTGGCCGACCAGCAACATCGGTTGGGCCGCCATACTGGCACTTGGCATCGGCCCTGTTGGGCTGGCGTTCTATGTCTGGGATATTGGTGTCAAAAAAGGTGATATCCAGTTGCTTGGGGTCGCGTCTTACGCCGCCCCATTGCTTTCGACTGTCGTCCTGATCGCAGCTGGTATCACCGAGCTGCGCTGGCCGCTTTTGGCGGCGGCACTGCTGATCTCGTGCGGCGCATTTTTGGCCGCACGAACAAGTAAACTCGTCTGAACGCTTTAAACGTGSGACAGACGCGTAATTTCTTCTTTTAATTTCAGCTTTTCTTTTTTGAGCGTCGTGACCTGTATATCATCGCTCGCCAGGCTTCTTTGCGCTTCCTCAACTTTGTCTGAGAGGTTTTGATGTTTATTCCGGAGTTCCTGCAGGTGCGAACTCAAGTTCATAGTCGTCCTCCTAAATTTGAAATGCCGTATCGGTAGTGCAGCACATATTTTCAATCATGTCACGCACGAAGCCTGACAAAAGCGCAATTTATCGTAGCGCTATACTTATTACCAAATCCTTAATCAGCAGATTTCAAGGGGTGCGCCGGTGCGCAAAATATTTCGCACGATCCGGGTATAGCTTTCACCGTCGCGAACATGGCGCGTACCTTCATGCAGGATCAGGGGGGCCAGCAGTTTAAAAGCCGCGCGGCCGCCTTTTCGCGCCGTCACAATCACCAGTTCACTTTCGCGCCCAACCCGCGCTGCCAGCGGTTTGACTTTTACACTGCCTAATCGGGAATCCATGGCGCGTAACATATCAGGCAAACGGCTTGCTTTCTGGATGAACGTCAAGTGTCCGCCAGGCCTTAATCGCCGGGTCGCAACATCAACCCAATCCAATAACGGTGTATTCCCGGCTAAGGCCAGATCGCGGCCCACATTCTCCGACGCCGATCCGTGGCTACGTTGGTAATATGGTGGATTTGCAAATACATGGTCAAAGATTTGGTTGCGGATTGCCAATGGAAGGTCGCATATATCTGCCTCAGCCACGTCCATTTCAACGCTGTTCTCAGATGCGTTCCGACGCGCCAGATCCGCATAGTCGCTTTGTATCTCAACACCTGTCAGCACCAGCCCCGACACCCGGCACGCCAGACAAAGGCTGGCAACACCAACACCGCATCCAAGTTCCAAAACATTTTGCCCGGGTTTCGCATCAATCGCTGCCCCCAAAAATACTGCGTCTACGCCCGCCCGGAAACCCGCCCGCGGTTGCCATATCTCCAATGCGCCGTCTAAAAACCGGTCATGGGTCAGACCGTCGCCAGAATTTTCCATAGGTTCAGCGCCCTAGATCAATGTCGTTGTCCAGCAAAATACGTTCTGCACGCAACAGATCAACATCGCGCACCATTACCCGACGCGGCAATACGCCTACGCTGCCTTCCAGCACACTCATATGGACGTCAATTGGAAAGCAGTTTATACCCTCGCCCTGAAGCAGAGCAGAGGCGTATGGAATGATCGTCGGGTCGTTTGTGCGAAGAAGCTCTTTCATGTTCCGTGACTTAAGGGCACTTGCCCCCGATTGTCGATAGATGTGACGAGACCGTGATGGGATTAGACGAAGCTACAATCAAACCGCATGAGCGTCTGGCCAGTCATTTGGCCAGTGACATGGAGGCTGTGAACGCCCTGATCGCTGATCGGATGGCTTCAGAACAYGCACCMMGAATTCCCGAAGTCACCGCCCATCTGGTCAACGCCGGCGGCAAGCGGTTACGCCCGTTGCTGACCTTAGCTGCGGCGCGGCTGTGCGGATATAGCGGCCCGTACCATGTGCATTTGGCCGCCACGGTGGAATTTATCCACACMGCGACGCTGCTGCATGATGATGTGGTRGACGAGAGCAGTAAACGACGTGGGCGCCCTACGGCCAATCTGCTTTGGGAYAATAAATCCAGYGTGCTGGTTGGTGATTACCTGTTCGCACGTTCATTTCAGTTGATGACCGAAACCGGATCATTGCGGGTTCTGGACATTCTGGCCAACGCGTCGGCAACCATTGCCGAGGGTGAAGTGTTGCAACTGACAGCGGCGCAGGATCTGGCAACGGATGAGGAYAYTTATCTYAARATYGTRCGYGGTAAAACSGCCGCACTGTTTTCMGCSGCAACRCAGGTTGGCGGTGTAATWGCYGGCGCGCCCGAGGAGCAGGTAGATGCACTATTCACCTATGGTGATGCGCTTGGGGTTTGTTTTCAGATCGTGGATGATTTGCTGGACTATGCGGGCTCGGATGCCATTGGCAAAAACATCGGTGACGATTTCCGGGAGCGTAAGCTGACACTGCCCCTGATCAAGGCCGTTGCAAAAGCAGACGTGGCCGAGCGCGAATTTTGGGTGCGTGTGATTGAAAAGGGCGATCAGCAAAGCGGTGATCTGGAACATGCGCTGGAGCTATTGGAAAAGCACGGCGCACTTGAAGCCGCGCGGGTTGACGCGCTGGAATGGGCCGGGCGGGCGAAGGCTGCACTAGATGGCCTGCCGGATGATCCGATCCGGGGCATGTTGAATGATCTGGCGGATTATGTGGTGGCCCGGGTTAGCTAACCGCCAATGCGGGTTGTGCGCACCCACCAGTCTGGATTTTCTTTAACAACCTGGGTTTCAGCTTTTTTTGCTGCGTTTTCCGTCTGGAAATACCCCCAACAGGTGCTTCCAGAACCGGACATCCCCGCGCATCCACAGTCARGAMTTTGCCAYAACAGGTCTATAATYTTACCAACTACCGGAGCAATAGAACGTTCACGCGTAACTCTTGTTAGATCGTTGCGATGGCGAGCTAGCCAATACCCCATTTCATTTGAATCGTTTGGAACCGGAAGTGGTGCAAGCGCAATCGGGTTGAATTCATAGAGATCGTCATGCASCGCGAAAACCCGCGCGGTTGCCACATGCACTCCTGGATTTACCAGCACAAGCCAGAATTCCGGCAACGGCGGCAAAGGCTCCACAATTTCTCCTACGCCTTTCACAAAACATGGGTCTGGGGCAAGCATACAGACAGGTAGGTCTGCGCCAAGAGGCAAAGCTTCCGCCGGACTAAGCGGAACCACTTGCCACAACTCAGCCAACAGRCGCAGWGCCGTYGCKGCRTCGGATGATCCGCCACCRATCCCGCCACCATGCGGCAGGTTTTTTWCCAATGAGATCGACGCGCCCTCAGTCACGCCCCGCAACTTTTGTAACAATTGCGCGGCCTTCAACACCAGATTTTGACCGTCAGTCGGAATACCCTCGGCGAACGGACCGGTCACCTGCAAAGACATGGTTTCAGACGTTGTAATCGYCAGCTTGTCCGCCTGCTCGGCAAACACCACRAGACTGTCCAACAGATGATACCCGTCATCCCTGCGACCAGTAACATGCAAAGCAAGATTGATTTTGGCTGGGGCCGATCCGTTAACCGTCATTCGCAAACGTAATCGGGTCGGCGCCCTCTTCTTCCAGCACAAGATCCAGCCCTATTTCCAGCTTGCGCCGGATGCGGGTTGCGTCTTCTTCATCCGGTTCAAACGACATCGCCCGGCTCCACTGAAATTCCGCYTCGCGTTTGCGACCAACYGCCCAYAACACATCRCCMARRTGGTCRTTCACAATCGGATCAACYGCCATCAGTTCSGTCGCGCGTTCCATRAATCCWACCGCCTCTTCATAACGACCAAGCCGRTAYAAAACCCAKCCGAGMGAATCSGTRATGTAGCCATCGTTCGGGCGCGCCTCGACCGCRCGCTCAATCATATCCAGCGCTTCATCAAGGTTGATCTGCATCTCAACGAACGAATAACCCAGATAGTTCAATACCTGCGGCTGATCCGGTTGCAATTCCAGCGCCATACGAAAATCGGCCTCTGCCAGATCCCATTTGTTGATCCGCTCATTGGCGATGCCCCGTGTGTAGTACAAAATCCATTGGGACTGGTCAGGCGTTTCATACAAGGCGACCGCGCTATCATAGGCACGCGCCGCGTCTTCATATCGTTCCAGCCGCCGATATGAATCACCAAGTGTGACGAAAACATCGGGCAGGTCAGCGTGGGTTTCCGACAACTGYTCCARCACTTCAATCGCTGCATCCGRATTGCCCGAACTCTGCAAAGCCTCTGCGCGCCCAAGCTCTGCCATATAAAACGCCGGATCGTCGCGCGGAATACGGTTATAGGCCTGCGTTGCGAGGTCATACTGGTTCAGGTTTTCCAGCAATTGAGCTGTCAGCAGGATCGAATCTACATGATCCGGCCGCAGATATTCAGCTATACGTGTATAAATCAATGTATACCCATCATTGGCTTCGCCAATTAACGCACCCGCCACACTGAAAAATACCTCTGCCAAACCATCTTCGGCGTTTCGAACAGCGGTAAACGGCAGTGTTTCACCCGCCTCCAACTGATCGTTTAGAAGCTGAAGACCCTGRTCAAGGTCGGTGCCAAAAACTTCTTCCATCAACGCYATCGCATCTTCATTGCGTTCTAGCTGGCTTAAGATTTCGGTCTGGGCAATAAYCCCCTGACGCGTTGCGGGAATAATAACACCGCTGCGCCCTGAAAGAATTTCGTCGGCTCCCTCAAAATCACCCACCAATGCCAGCGCCAGGGCTTTGTGATACAGTCCAAAACTTTGCAGCCCGGGTTCTTTTGATACTTCATCGAATGTTTCAAGCGCAGTTGCCATATTRCCCTGCGCCACCTGTATCCAGGCCATTGCCAATCCATCAACCAATGGACCAACGGCATCGTCACCCTCAAACAGCGCAACGGCGGCCTCAAAATTTCCGGTCTTCACAGCCTCGGATAGCAGCAACATATTCGCAACTTGGTGCGACGGGTTCTTGCTGATCAATCGGCGCGCTATCGCCAGCCCCCGGTCAATATCTCCCTGATCAACATACGCCAGCAAGGCGTTTTCCATCAGTTCCGTGTTTGAAGGATCCTTCACAAGTGCGCGCGTGAAATAACGCGACGCTGCGGGAAAATCGCTATCCGCAAACGCACGCCGCGCCGCCAGATAGGCACCGGCAAAGCCTTCTGCCGCTACCGGTGTGGTCGCCAATACGCTCGTGACACACGCTGCGATAATAGCGAGCCGGAAATTTCTAATAACCAAAACGGATCCTTTCGAGGGCCGGGTTCCTTGCGAAACTAGTGTCTATACGCAGTAAAAACAATATTTTGGGCGATTTCGTGGTCTTGATAACGCAAGTTTTACATATTGGGRTAATTTGGCCCGTCTCCGCCCTGCGGCACTGTCCAGGTGATATTCTCACTCGGGTCCTTRATATCGCAGGTTTTACAGTGAACACAATTTTGAAAATTGATCACAAATTTCGGGTCTTTGCCCTCTTCTGTGATTATCTCATACACCCCGGCCGGGCAGTAACGCTGTGCTGGTTCCGCGAAAATTGGCAGATTTACCAAAACCGGGATAGAAGGGTCCGAAAGACGCAAATGCGCAGGCTGGCTTTCTTCGTGGTTGGTGGCGGAAAAGCTGACATTGGTCAGACGGTCAAAACTCAGCTTACCGTCGGGTTTTTGATACTCAATTGGTTTATGCTGATCGGCGGGCTCAGTTGACTGGGCATCGTTTTTGCCATGTTTCAACGTACCAAACAGGGAAAACCGAAATATTGTCTGAAACCACATGTCAAAGCCACCCAATGTCAGGCCTGCCAGGCTACCCCAACGGCCATTCATCGGTGCTACATTGCGAACCCGCGTCAGGTCTTTGCCAACCGGCCCGCTTCGCAGTTCGGCATCATAGGCCACCAGTTCATCGCCAGAACGTCCATCCTTAATTGCCACATTGGCCGCCTCTGCCGCTGCAATCCCGGAAAGCATCGCGTTATGGTTGCCTTTGATGCGCGGCAGGTTCACCAAACCAGCAGAACAACCCAGCAATGCACCGCCCGGAAATACAGTTTTCGGGATCGACTGAAKRCCRCCYTYGGTSAYSGCKCGYGCRCCGTAAGCCACKCGTTTMCCACCYTTCAGCAGYTCRGCMACCATCGGGTGRTGYTTGAARYKCTGGAAYWCMWTATASGGSKWVARATACGGGTTYTTATAGTTCAGATSSACSAYAWAMCCGACATAAACCTGATTGTTATCAAGGTGGTAAATGAATGACCCACCACCGTTTTTCCAACCCAGTGGCCAGCCCATGGTATGGGTTACAGTGCCGATCCGGTGTTTGTCCGGGTCTATCTCCCAGATTTCTTTCATCCCCAGACCAAATTTAGGCACGTCAGAATTTGCGTCCAGATCGTATTTCGCAATCACTTCTTTTGACAGCGATCCACGCACGCCTTCGGACAGGAACACATATTTGCCAAACAGCTCCATCCCGGGCTCATAGGCATCCGATGGCGTACCGTCAGCGTTCTTCCCAAACTCTCCGGCAACCACACCTTTCAACTCACCCTTGTCCCCGAAAACCAGCTCTGAACAGGCCATTCCCGGAAAAATTTCAACCCCTAGTTCTTCGGCCTGCTCGGCCATCCAACGGCAGACGTTGCCCATGGAAACGATGTAATTGCCGTGGTTATTCATCAGCGGCGGCATCARAAAATTAGGTAAGCGCAGCTTGCCACCCGCRCCCAGAATGTAAAAATTATCYTTTTTGACCTGCACAGARAYCGGYGCGCCTTTGGCTTTCCAATCCGGGATCAAAGCATCCAGACCAACCGGGTCCAAAACCGCGCCCGACAATATATGCGCCCCAACTTCCGAACCTTTTTCCAAAACAACCACATCCAGATCTGGGTTCAGCTGTTTCAACCGGATCGCGGCAGACAGACCCGCAGGCCCCGCCCCGACAATAACCACATCATACTCCATGGATTCACGTGTGATATCGGCCATTTATTCCCCCGCGGGTAAATATRTTTTACGCAGCACTTTACTTGCAACATTTGGTATCGAAACACACAAGGCACCGCAAGCGTGACAGCCGTTGAATATCTGCCGATAGCGACGACTTTCGCAACTCTGCTTGCAAGCGAACGGATTACGTGGTTTGGATTTTTTAAGACAGACACCTTTAAAYGYGACGRCGGATGCTATGGAAAAGATACCAATGACTGGCGCGGGATACGCCGCGATCAATGTAGAACTGAAAAACCTCAAGTCAGTTGAGCGCCCCGCGATCATCAAAGCGGTCGCCGAGGCGCGTGCGCACGGCGACCTGTCCGAAAATGCTGAATACCATTCGGCCCGCGAAAAACATTCTTTCATTGAAGGCCGGATTGATGAGCTGGAAACCATTGTATCCCTGTCCGAGGTGATTGATCCGACCACGCTGTCCGGCACGATTAAATTCGGAGCGACTGTGACGCTGGTTGACGAAGACACGGATGAAGAAAAAACCTATCAGATWGTCGGYGAGCCAGAAGCCGAYATYGARGCGTCTAAACTGAACATTAAGTCTCCGCTGGCCCGCGCCCTAATCGGCAAAGACGAAGGCGACAGCGTTGAAGTCCGCACACCAGGTGGCGAAAAATCGTATGAGATCCTGACGATCAAATACATTTAGCTAAAGTAGGGTCCCCAGGGGATGGCTGAACAGGAAAAACCGAAACCCATTGATCTTGGGATTTTCTCAAGGCGTGGGGATCGYGCGTCTATTTCCTCGACCGAGGTTATAGCAGGTGCCGTTTCTGTTGTTTGGCTGGTGGGTGTCACATTATTTTTTGTTTTTGCGTCAAACAGCAACAATCCTTCTGCGCCGCAAATTGATACCAACCGGTTTGTAATGACCCTCATCGCGATTTTCATGCCTGTTGGCCTGATCTGGGTGGCCGCGATGGCCTATCGCAGTGGTCAGGTAATGAAAGAAGAATCCGAACGCCTGCAAGCGGCTATTAACGCGATGCGCCATACATATATTCAGCAGCAGCAATCGGGTGTTTTAAGCATGAAGCCGGCAGTTGAGCAAAAGCTCGACGAAATAGCAGCGGCACAACGCAAAACTGATGCGACGCTGGCAACATTTACTTCTATCAGACCAGGCGTTGAAGAAATCGCCGCGCAGGAAAAAACCGCGCTGGCAAGTCTGGAAATAAAACCAGTAAAAGAGCAGGCGTCACTGGAACTGGGCACCACGTCCGAAGCCCTGGCGCCGCCGCTTTCCGTCAAAGATTTCATCCGCGCCCTGAATTTTCCGGAAACGCCCGAAGATAAAGAAGGTTTCCGAGCCCTTCGCCGGGCCTTACAGGATCGCAATGCCTCACAATTGGTTCAGGCCGCGCAGGATGTCCTGACCCTGCTTTCGCAGGACGGCATTTATATGGACGATCTGCGGCCCGACCGGGCAAAGCCTGAAATCTGGCGTCGATTTGCGCGGGGTGAACGTGGTAAACCAATGGCGGTGCTTGGTGGAATTCGTGATCGCTCCAGCCTGGCCCTGACTGCTGGCAGAATGCGGCAAGACCCGATATTTCGCGATTCTGTTCACCATTTTCTGCGCAAGTATGATCACACATTTTCCGAATTCGAAAAGTCGGCCAATGATCAGGATATCGTCGAAATGACCGACACCCGATCTGCGCGCGCATTTATGCTGTTGGGCCGGGCGACGGGTACGTTTGACTAGGCGCTGCCTTTAAAATCCAAAACTGGAATAGGGAAAATAGCGAACCGGATCGCCGGGGCGGATATGGCGTTCACCRTCCTCYAGYTCCACCAGACCGTCCGCCCAGCTTAATCCCGAAATCCGCCCAGACCCTTCTGATGCAAATACCTCGGCCTCACCTGCCYTATTCACCCTRGCCCGCAAATACTCGCGGCGGCCCGGTTTCTTTCGCTTTTCAAATGCTGCAGGCAACATAAAACCCTGCGCCTCAACCCAATCGCCACCTGCCAAAACAGACATGGCCGGGCGGGCAAAAATCAAAGTACAAACCAACGCCGCCACCGGGTTGCCCGGCAGGCCAAACACGGGCGTTCCATTCCACTGCGCCAATGCCAAGGGACGCCCMGGTTTAATCGCAATCCGCCATGTAAACAGCGCGCCCTCGTCCCCTAACAGTGCAGACAAATGGTCTTCGTCCCCCGCCGACGCTCCTCCCGATGTCAATATTATATCAGATCTAGCRCTTGCCAGATTTAGACTCTCGCGCAGCGCATCACGGTCATCGCCAACATRCCCCAGATCAACCGGCTCATACCCCCACTTTTCCACAAGCCCCAGTAACATCGGGCGATTGGCATCATAGGTCTTCGCTGGTGACAGATCGCTTCCAGCGGGAACWATTTCGTCGCCCGTTGACAATATWCCAACGCGCAAGCGCTCAAACACTGGCACGTTGGTGCAACCAACGGCAGACATTAGCGCCAGATCAGGTGCGCCCAGCAACCGGCCACGCGACARCGTCACATCYCCGGCCAACACGTCCKCGCCCGCGCGCCGCGCRTTTGCGCCGGGTTTGATCCCRCCTTCAATCGCTATGTGTTCWTCACCTRGTTGTACGTCTTCCTGCATCACAACGGTGTCCACMCCTTGCGGCAACAACGCGCCAGTCAGTATCCGAACCACCTGCCCCGCTGGCACCRCCCCGRCAAATGGCGMYCCSGCYGCKGCACGRCCATCCACCAGTGGTAATACCTGTGCCCCTGTACCGATTGCACTATGSGCAAATCCATACCCATCCACCGCAGAATTCGCACCCGGCGGGTTCGAGCGCGGTGCGACAATGTCATCCGCCAAAATTCGGCCCAAGGATTGCGCAATAGGAATTTCATGYCGCCCARCCGYTACAGRTAACCTWTCGCGCAGCATCGAACGGGCATCRTCCACCGGCACCCAATCAACACCGGCTGGCAAGGCAAAACAATCATCCTTCAACTTCGGGGGCTTTAAATCTGGCAAATCAGCCTTTGGCGGTTCAGCGATCARCCCAACCTCTCGCAAAACGAAATCTGCCAGKGCGTCRGTATGGTTCAGATCAAACACCGGAAYATCCAACCCGTCCAGATCAACGTCRCTGGCAAYCGCCAGAATAGTGGCATCTTCCGGCGCGATCAGCGCGTTACCGGTTTCCCCCCGGTATGCTTCCAATTTGGGGTGTTCTTCACGCTTGAACCCTTCCACCARYACCAAATCAACCGGCTCAACCTTCGCCAATAGTTCGCTCAATACAGGYTCATCCATCCCCTGAGCYTCGTGCATCAAMGCCCACCTTTTWCGMGACGAYAACARCACCTCGCGCGCACCAGCSGCGCGRTGGCGAAAGCTGTCCTTACCCGGCTGRTCAACATCGAAAGAATGGTGCGCGTGTTTGATCGTGGACACAACAAAMCCYCGCCCGGTGATCTCGGCTACCAACCGCTCCATCAGCCCGGTCTTRCCGGCGTTCTTCCAGCCAACGATRCCAAACACCCTCATGCAATGCCCCTTGCTAACATGGTCTCAGCTTCGACCAGATCCTCTGCGGTGTTGATATTGAAAAACGGATCATACGCAGCGGCTTCAAATACTACCGACACAGCCCCGTGCTGATCGCTCCATTGCACCACTTTTCGAACCCCACTGGTCAGCGCACCCCGCAAATCTTCACGCGAATTCACAGGCCAGAGCCCAAAAGTCGGCTGACGYAATACGCCGCGCTTTTYATCCATTATCGCAGCCAGCGCCATTGGGCTACCAGCGTCAAGCAACCGTTCAACCAGGTCCCGCGGAAAAAACGGTGTATCAGCAGCGACTGTCACAACCTGTTCCACGCCCAGCGTCGCCGCCCAGTCAAGGGCTGCTAATATTCCCGCCAAAGGGCCTGCAAAACCGTCGATCGTATCCGCCAACACCGGCAGGCCAAACACCTCAAACCGCACCGGATCACCATTGGCATTCAGCGCCAATTGGCCCACCTGCGGGTTGATCCGATCAATCACGCGGCTAAGCAGACTTTGCCCGTCCAGTTCAAGCAAGCCCTTATCACCGCCACCCATGCGCCGGGCCTGCCCGCCGGCRAGTATGACTGCCGGRAYACCSGTCATCCCTGCGCRCCTTTGCGACGATGRCGTTKGTCYTCAWCSGGCRKATYCCCCRGWTCAACRTCMCGTATCAGCCGGTTCTCCCCCGCCAGACARCTAAACCGCTGCCCMCGCAGCCGRCCWATCAACGTCAGACCAACCTGTTGGGCAATTTCAACACCCCACGCSGTGAACCCGGAACGTGACGCCAACACCGGTATCCCCATCAGGGCTSTCTTGATCACCATYTCAGACGTTAGCCGGCCGGTGGTATACAGAATTTTATCGTCCGCCCGCGCRCCYTCGCTCAGCATCCAGCCCGCGACTTTATCCACCGCATTATGGCGCCCKACRTCTTCCATATARACCARWGGGYGRTCCCGCTGGCACAGGACGGTGCCATGAATTGCCCCGGATTCCAGATACAGGCTGGGTGTGCGATTTATTTTGTGCGCCAGTGAATACAACCAAGACACCCGCAATTCAGCGTCCGGCAGGGTTAACCCATCTAAACCTTCCATCATATCACCAAAAACAGTCCCTACGGCACAACCCGAAGTGCGGGTCTTTTTCTTTAGCTTTTCCTCGTAATCCGTCGTCTGGCTKGTGCGCACAACAACGCTTTGGGTTTCCTCGTCATACTGAATTCCGGTGACATAACCGGTATTCGCCAGCATCCTCTGATTGCGCAAAAACCCTAATGCCARGTATTCGGGATAGTCCCCAATTGTCATCGCCGTCACGATTTCCTGGCCGTTCAGATAAATCGTCAACGGGCGCTCTTCGATCACTGACATCTCTTGCAGCTGACCAAACTGATCGGTGCCCCGAACCAACCGGGTCAATCCCGGTTTGCCCGGATCGGGGGCAATCAGATATTGTGCAAGATCATCACGATTTGTCATTTGATCCTCATGTTTGCTCGGGGTAACGATGCCGGACAGGCAAGTATTAAGGCCAAGCCATGACAACTGCTACACCCAAATCCGCCTTTTGGCGGGGCTTTCGTGACGGGTTGCCCTTCATTCTGGGGGTCATCCCCTTTGGTGCATTGTTTGGCATTGTCGCAACCGAAGCCGGGTTTGACCTGCTGRAAGTCATGAGCATGAGCATTYTGGTTATCGCCGGTGCCGCGCAATTCACTGCCCTGACCCAAATGCAAGACAGCGCACCGATTTTTATGGTTCTGGCAGCATCGTTGGCGGTGAACCTGCGGATGGCGATGTATTCGGCTTCAATTGCGCCGCATTTGATGCCGGCCCCGTTCTGGCAGCGCGCCGTGGCCGCCTATATTCTGGTGGACAACACCTACGCGGTTGGTATCGGCGAATTTGAGAAAAAGCCCGATATGCCTGTCGCACAAAAGATGTCGTTCTATATCGGTTGCGCCGTCCCGGCCTGGACATTCTGGTATCTGTCGACGTTCCTGGGGGCCTGGTTTGGCCAGGCTATCCCGCCAGAATTCGGACTGGATTTCGCGCCAGCCATCGTTTTCATCGCCATTGTCGCACCGATGTTGAAAACACTTGCGCATTTGGGTGCGGCTTTAACCTCTATTGTGGTTGCACTTTCGCTGTCGTTCCTGCCCTTTTCGTCGGGCCTGTTGGTCGCTGCGGTACTGGCAATGTTTGTCGGCGCCGAGATTGAACGACGCATCGACGYGCATCCRCGCAGGCCCACCCCATGAACTATTCTGRTACCGAAATCTGGATCATCATCATCTTGATGGCAATTGGAACTTACCTGATACGGTTTTCATTTCTGGGCGCGTTCGGGCGTATCACTCTGCCGGATTGGGCAATGCGCCTGCTGCGCTATACGCCGGTCGCCGTGATACCGGGACTTGTGGCACCCCTTGTTCTGTGGCCAGCCGGCACAGGAGGAGAGCCCGACGCCGCGCGCATCATGGCTGCGATCGTTGCGCTGGCTTTGGGCGTATATTTCAAAAACGTTCTGGCCGCGATGTTTGGCGGCGCGATCACATTGTATTTAGTGCTGTATCTTCTGGGCTAACCGCGGAGCATATAATCCGCCTGCGGCCCTACAACCACGCCGGAATTATCGTCGGGGCTGTTGTCATAAATCACCTCAAAACTCGCCCCCGGCAATTTGCCAAATTCAGCCGATAGTTTTTTCGGAAACCACGTATGTGGAAAGTTCTCAAACCCCGGAATATCTGCCAGGATCGTCGTAATTGCATTCGCACATTGTGCTTTTGGCACTGCCCCGTAGGATAAAATCCCCTGCATCGCCAGTTGTGCAACTTCGGGCGACACCACGATTTCCTGAACAACCGTACGATACGTTATGCGGGAATGGTAATCGATGTAGAAGTCAACAATTGGGTCTGACATGCCAAATATAACGTCATTTCGTTCCGGCAATTGTGGGTGCCGCCACGTTCCCGCCGGGTCAAAAATCACCCGCTGCGAGGCATTCACCATCAAGGCCGAATGTGCACCCGAACCGTTCTTGTTATTGATAACCGTAAAAAGCGTGATGGTTGGCGGTCCGTCATGGACGTAAGCCGCGCGCTTAACGTCCGCTTCTGATGCCCATTTAGGCTCTGCCGCGCCACATCCGGCCAGAATTGCCAAAACAGCCAAAACCCCAATAATTCGCCAAGTGCGCATCATCAAATTTCTRCCTAGCCGCCAACGATYGCTAAGAAAATCAAAAAAATGATGATTGCGATTGAAGTCCACTTCACTGTCTTAACAAAACCTGAAAAAGTCTTTTCCTGCGCCTCTGTATCCATCGTTCCGTGCTTGAATTCCGCCATGATATTCCCTGTCCTTCGCGTTTTGTTTGAACCGACTTAGACGATAATTTGCCCGCTGTCACGGCCCCAAAGCCGTGCGATAGRACCGCAGGTCATTTCCCGTCCAAATCCCGCGCCAGTCTGAAACCGATCCGCGTAGGCTCTTTTTCCGCCACTTGCTTGGGTAGCGCGCGCAAGGTCACGCTTAGCTGACTGACATGCTGGATCAACTGAGTCTTGGACCCCATTTCATCGCTACCGTAAAATGTAACAATATCCGGGTCGAAAAACCCAATGCCTTCAATCCGCAAAGCGCCGGTCGAACCGCTGGCAAAGCCAACCGCAATCTCATGCTCATCGTCCAGTTGCTCTTCAAAATTCTGGATATACAGGATCAGCCTTTCATAGGCCCACTCCGCCGGGCTTTTCTGCTCCATCGGCTTTTTGGTCATCGCCTTGGGAAGCGGTTTTTGTTCAGCCGTGGCGGGGGTTTTCGGATCAGCATGTACAACCCCACTACAGGGTTCAGGTTTCTTTTCCGATTTCACGTTGGCAGATTTTTTTGAGGACTTGCGTTTCTTTTCCGCCATTCTTATCCCTTTCTCTGCCATAGCCAGGCACCGTCTTCGCGCAAAACACGTGCGACCTGACCAAGCCGATACAGGTGATTTACATGGGCCATCGCTTCGACCAGAGCCAACCCATATTCACCATCACCGATCTTACGCTTGAACAGCAGTGAAAAACACTCGGCCGCTGTATGGGGCTGCTCCAGATACACCAGYAACCGATCCAGCGCGCCGTGGTGGTTGTCAATCAACTGACGCATCCGTACCGGCAACCCGGTAAACGGCAGTTTATGGCCCGGCAGCACCAGTTGTTGGTCATTGGCATACACTTTCAATCGTTCACAGGCTTCCAGCCATTCGGCCAGCGGATCGGCGTCAGGTTCGGTTGCGTATACCCCGATATTGGGCGAAATCGTTGACAATAACTGATCGCCACCAATCACAAGCCTGTCATCGTTCGACCACAGCGTCGCATGTTCCGGCGCGTGGCCGTTGCCCATGCGGATGTCCCAAACACGCCCGGCAATCTCAATCTGTTCACCCTCGACGATCCGGCGAAACCCAAGCGGCAAAGGGGCCACCACATCGGCGAAGTTAAAAGGGCGCTCAGCCGTCCGTTTCGCCAGAACGTCGGCATTCATCCCGGCCCGGCGCCAATACGTCAGGGTCTCAGGCGTCGCTTCCTCATGCACATCCAGCGTCAGCATCCGTGCAAACAACCAGGCGGTGCGTGTGGTGATCAGTTCGGCCCCGTATTCGCTCTGGAACCAGCCCGCCAAGCCGATATGATCCGGATGATGATGGGTSACCAGAACMCGRCGCACCGGTTTGCCYTTTAGYGGKCCATCCAGCAACGTCTGCCAAATTGCCCGTGTTTTGCGGCTGTCAAACCCGGTATCAATCAGCGTCCAGCTTTCACCATCGTCAAGCGCGTAGACATTGACATGATCCAGCACCATCGGCAGCGGCAGGCGCATCCACAGGATACCCTSGGCMACTTCGATTGMYTCRCCCGGRCCGGGCGGCGTTTCAAACGGGTGSTTTAACGGAGCAGTAATCAGGTTCATCCGCTCGCAAGATCATCTGGCGTTAAGGAATACAAGGCCTTTGCACCCTGACGCACATGGATCAACAGGGCGATATGTTCCGGCAACAGACGCGAGATATAGAATTCCGCCAGACGTGAACGCGCGCCATTCCCGCCCTCGGCAATCGCCGATTTCAGATGGTAATGCCCACCCAATATGCGCGCAAATGCCCGCAGGTAAGGAACAGAACCTGCAAACCGCTCATTCAGATCATCCTGCGCCAGCATCCATTCGGTGGATTCGCGCAGGGTTTCAGCCGCATTCCATACGCTGGCCGCCAGTTCAGGCAGCTCGCCTCGCGCCGCTTCCGCGTCTGCCTCTATCTCATCCAGCAAGCGATACGCTGTCTCACCGCCATCCATCAGTTTGCGCGCCACCAGATCCATCGACTGAATGCCATTGGTGCCCTCATAGATCGCAGTCACCCGCACATCACGCGAATATTGCGCCGCACCAGTTTCTTCAATGAACCCCATGCCGCCATGCACCTGCACCCCCATATGGGCAACTTCACAGCCAATATCAGTGCCAAAGGCCTTGGCAATCGGTGTCAGAAACGCCGCGCGTGCTTTCCAGTCACCGTCTCCGGTCGCGTGGCCCATATCAATTGCCACAGCGCAAGCCAGCGCGATGGCGCGCGCGCCATAAGTTTCCGCCTTCATCGTCGCCAGCATCCGGCGCACATCCGCGTGGTCAATAATTGTCCCGGTTCCGTTCGCAATCGGGCTGCGGCCCTGCTTGCGTTCCATCGCAAATGCCAGCGCGTGTTGATACGCCCCTTCGGCCTGACCAATCCCCTGCACCCCAACGCCAAGACGGGCGTTGTTCATCATCGTGAACATGGTTTTCATGCCGGCATTTTCTTCGCCAATCAGCCAACCGGTGGCACCGTCGAATGCCATGATCGCCGTGGGCGAACCATGCAGGCCCAGTTTATGTTCCAGGCTGACYACCTTTARCGAATTSGCAACACCGGGRTTSCCGTCMGCATCAGGGATATGCCTTGGCACCATGAACAGGCTGATCCCCTTGGTYCCCGGCCCRCCRTCCGGCAGRCGCGCCAAMACCAGATGGCAAACATTTTCGGTGAAATCATTGTCRCCCCAGCTGATGAATATCTTTTGCCCGGACACCGCATAGCTACCGTCACCATTTGGTTCCGCTTTGCTGCGTAGCGCGCCTACATCCGACCCGGCCTGTGGCTCGGTCAGGTTCATCGTACCGCACCAYTCGCCGGAAATRAGCTTCGGCAGGTAGATCGCCTTGATTTCATCGCTGGCATGATTTTCCAACGCCTCGATCTGGCCCTGCGACATCAGTGGATTCAGCTGCAATGACAGACARGCCGACGACATCATATCATTCACCGCCGTCGCCACCGTTTGTGGTAATCCCATGCCGCCAATGGCTTCGCTGGCAGACATCCCGATCCAGCCACCATCACCAATGGCGCGAAACCCCTCAGCAAATCCCGGTGAACAGCGCACAACACCGTTTTCCAAAAACGCGCCGTGTTCGTCGCCAGCGCGTTGCAATGGGGCCAGTACATCTTCGCATAAACGTCCGGCTTCGGTCAGAATAGCCGCCGTTACATCGCTGGTCGCTTCCGAAAATAAATCCGTCTCTGCAACYCGCCCAAGACCGACAACATGATCGAACAAAAATTGAAAATCCTTCAGCGGCGCGCGATAGGCCATCTTGGTCCTCTCGAATGACGGCTTGGCATAGCACCAGCCGCAGTTTAAGCAATTCCAGCAATATTCCAACGCTACCCGAACATTCCAACGCATCAACAAGAACGCAGCGTCACGAAGCCATGACCAAAATGAAAACTGAGATATTACGGCCCGACCGCCCCGGCATTTCCCGCGCCGCTGATCTGCTGCGCGCCGGACAACTGGTCGCGTTTCCAACCGAAACTGKCTAYGGGCTTGGYGCSGATGCRCRSAATGATARKGCMGTRGCGCGGATATTTGAGGCCAAAGACCGCCCCCAATTCAACCCTTTGATCATCCATGTTTCAGATATGAACGCGGCACTTAAATTCGCAGAATTCAACGAAACAGCCGAACGCCTTGCCGCCACTTTCTGGCCCGGCCCGATGACCCTCGTATTGCCGCTGAATGCCGATGCAGGAATTTCACCGCTGGTCAGCGCAGGACTGGACACAATCGCACTCCGCATCCCCGCACACCCGCTTGCCCAAAAATTGCTAACCCGGTTTGATGGCCCGGTCGCGGCCCCTTCCGCAAATCCCTCCGGCAAAATCAGCCCGACTACCGCAGATCATGTTGTCTCAGGATTGAACAGACGGATTGCAGCCGTCCTGGACGGTGGCCCCTGCGAAGTCGGTCTGGAAAGCACAATCATAGGTTTCGACCCAGAACCAACCCTGCTACGCCCCGGCGGTCTGCCCGTTGAGGCGATAGAGCAATGCCTGGGCCAGCCACTCGCCGAACCCACTCATTCAGAAACCCCAACAGCCCCCGGCCAGTTGGCGTCGCACTACGCCCCGAACGCCGCCATTCGGCTAAACGTGAAATCAGCAAATCCTGACGAAACCCTTCTCGGCTTCGGCGCGCTGGAATGTGATCTAAACCTCTCAGCCGGCGGCGATCTTGTCGAAGCCGCCGCAAACCTGTTCCACGCACTGCGCGAACTCGACGCCCAAGGCGTCAGAAAAATCGCTGTCTCGCCGATTCCAGATCATGGGTTAGGTCGTGCCATCAATGATCGGTTAAAACGGGCGGCTGCCCCCAGAACCTAAGCGCGTCCCGCKGTTGCTGACAGCATCAAAGGATCAATCCCAAGCGTCTTCAACGCCGCCGCCCATTTCACACTGGCGTCAGCGCCAAATACTATTTCCGGCGTCGCGTCTGTCACCAGCCAGCCATTGTCGACAATCTCATTCTCAAGCTGCCCACCTTCCCAGCCAGCATAGCCCAGCATCAGCATCGCAACATCAGGACCTTCCCCGTCGGCAATGGCTTTCAGAACGTCCTGCGTCGCCGTCATGCCGAACTTTTCGTCAATTTCCATTGTCGCGTCGCTCGACGAATAATCGGCGGAATGCAGCACAAAACCGCGACCATGTTCCACCGGCCCGCCAAAATGCACCCGGATTTCACGCTCACCACTGCCTTTGGGAATTTCCAATTGTTCCAGCAGATCGTCCAATTTCAGCCCCGGCGTCGGTTTGTTGACGATTAGCCCCATGGCCCCGTCGGGTGAATGCGCACACATAAAAATAACGCTTTTTGCAAAACGCGGGTCGCCCATTCCGGGCATGGCGATCAAAAGTTTTCCGTTAAGATCAAGGGAATCGTTGTTATCTGTCATCTGCCAAACATGCGCAGACAAAGTGCTCGCTACAAGGTGCCATTTTGCACAATCACCACCCCGTCGCCGAAATGTGATTTCCTATTGCGCAAGGGATACCTATGTTCGCGCCATGGTTAAACGCTTCTTTATGGCCCTGTTGGCCGCCAGCATTCTGGCACTTTCACCGCTCGCCGCGCAGGCACAAGCACCTGCGTCCCTGTCAGACGTGGCCAAGGTCACCCTGATCCCGGGCTGGCGAACCGAAAACGGCACCCATATGGCTGCCATTCGCATTACCTTGGCGGACGGTTGGAAAACCTACTGGCGCTCGCCCGGTGACGCGGGAATTCCGCCGCGTTTTGACTGGCAGGGCTCCGACAATCTGGCCAGGGTTAAACTGCACTGGCCTRCCCCCAAAGTATTCTACCAAAACGGCCTGCGCTCCATCGGCTATAGCGGCGACACCGTTATCCCGATTGAATTCACCCCAACCGGATCGGCGCAAGACGTAATTTCCCTGATCGGCGAAATGGAACTCGGCGTTTGCGCCGAAATATGCGCGCCAATGACCGTCAGCTTTCAGGCCGAACTTTTGCCCACCGGCACGCCCGACAAATTGATCCGCGCCAGCCTTGCMGWSYKMYYCKKSARMRYCMRRMWGRCRSSANGYTKGMWGCGKKRSRNGNNGCGTNGRACCNWTCKSRKANCKGGCKRCRWMWRMAMKCYRRYGNWGARWKTCYRAWMYWMKGYGNNKAYGNAGTMRTNKTGRTYSNANTGCYYSWSCAANCSANNWGGAKCNMYGASGCTACATCGACCCGCGATGGCCGCTTCCTGAACGCGATGACCGAAATGGTCCCGCCAAATGGCGCACCATTTCAGCTTAGCCGCTCAGATGTGCGCATCACCGTTCTGGGCGATCAAAAAGCGGTCAATATACAGGGTTGCAGCGCCAGCTAGGCACTGACATCATCCAGGGTCTGGAGGATGCGAATATGAACCTGGACCTGCTCAAAGCCCTTTGCGAAACCCCCGGTGTCCCCGGCCACGAAGATCGCGTGCGTGATCTGATCAGGTTTGAGGTGAAAGACCTGTTTGATGAGGTCAAAACTGACGCCATGGGGTCGCTGCTTTGCCGACGTGACGCAAATACCGGCAAATCCCCCAAGAAGGTCATGTTGCTCTGCCATATGGACGAAATTGGCTTTTTGGTCAGCTATATCTCGAAAGACGGCTACGTTTATCTGCAACCGGTCGGCGGCTTTGATCCGCGCAACCTGTTTTCGCGCCGCGTGCTGATCTGCACTGACAACGGCGATTTCAAAGGCGTGATGAACCCCGGTGGCCGCCCGGTCCATATCGCAACCCCCGAGGATCGCAAAAAAATCCCCGAAATCAGCGAATTTTTCATTGATACCGGCATGGGAAAAGACACCAAAAATCACATCAAAGTCGGCGACATGGTGGTGATGGATGAGCCGTTCATCGAGATCGGCGACAAAGTCGTCAGCAAAGCACTGGACAACCGGATTGCCTGCTGGCTGGGCATCGAAACCATGCGCGGGCTGAAAGACGCCAAACTGGACGTCGAAATCCACGTTGTATTCACCACGCAGGAAGAGGTCGGCCTGCGCGGCGCCCGAACCGCGTCCTACGCCATCCAGCCCGACATCGGCATTGGCGTTGATACGACGCTCGCCTGCGACACGCCGGGCATCCCGGAACAGGACGCCACAACGACCCATGGAGAGGGCTTTGGCCTGCATGTGCGCGATGGCTCCTTCATCGCCGACAAGGCCCTGGTCACCGAATTCGACGCGCTGGCCACCAAGCTGAAAATCCCGTTTCAACGCACCATGCTGCGCTCAGGCGGTCAAGACGGAGCCGCCGCCCAACAAGCCGCCGCCGGTGCCCGCGCAATAGGGATCGTTGTCGGTACGCGCTATATCCACACGGTGACCGAGATGATTCACAAGGGTGATCTGGCTGCCGCGCGGGATATATTGGTGGCCTATTTGAAGCAGGCTTAGGGTGACCTAGCTCCCGCGTTGATTTGCGAACCCTTCCAACAAACACCAATGGACCGGGCGCAGCCCGGGCCGCGCCTGACCTTCCCCACGGGAAGGCGCTATGCGCCCTCCCAAGGTCAAGCGCGACCCTAATGTTGGGATTCTACCATTGACAGCAATGAGCCAAAGCGGACCTGCGATTTACACAAGAATGGATCGCGAGCATAAAGGCGATAAGATACCGCTGATATTTGTACAATAAAGAAGACGATCAAGAAGTAATGCATTATAGAACTGCGCTCCAGCGAAAACCAATCATAACAATAGGGCTGACGTGGCTGTCTTACCTATTGTTGATGGCTGGCACAGCCGAGTTGGCGGTGCAAAGTTGGAAGGGTGCAGATTTAGCATCCGAGATTCTGTTTTGGACATTCGGCGTTTGGGGGATTTTCAGCACATTTCAAATAGCAATCTTCCTAATAAAAGCATCTAGATAGCAGGCATTCGCAGGTGTGGTGTGGATATCTGTTTTGTCCGCATTACGACATTTTCAATGAGGAATTCGCAGCAGCACCAAACATAACCGCCATATATTAACTGACATAATAATCATACTGCACTCCAATTCTATAGTGCTCCTCAACCCCTACGCCTCAACGCAAACCCAAGCGCCCCAACTACAAACACCCCCAAGGTCAGCGCCGCCGACCCGGCTGCAAACAGCCCAAACGCCACCGGCATCCCGACATCCGTCATCGGCAGCAACCCAGCCAGCACAGACCACACTCCGCCAGTAAATATCACCGACCCAAGCGTCGCCGCAAACAGTCCCGCCACTCCGATCACCGCCAGCATCGACAACCCAGCCACCATCCCGGCGCGCCGAGGGGCTGCCAGCGCGTGGCGCATTGCCCAAAACTGTTTGCCAACATCCTGCTGTATCGCCAGCACCGCCGGCACCACCAACAGCACCAGCACCATGCCAAAGCCAAGCCCGTAGACCAGCGTGATCACCGTCGGCTTCAGGAATTGCGCGTCCTGCGAGGTCTCGAACAACAGCGGCGTCAGCCCCAACACGGTTGTCATCGTGGTCAGTAAAACCGGGCGCAACCGGTCCGATGCGCCATCAATGATCGCCGGGATCAGCCCGCGTTGCTCGGCGTATTCATCCACCGTCGTCACCAGAATAATTGAATCGTTGATGATAATCCCGGTCATCCCGATCAGCCCGACGACCGAAAACATCGACAACGGCACGCCCCAGGCGACATGGCCATAAATCGCGCCAACCAGCCCGAACGGGATGATAAACATCACCACAATCGGCCGGGTCCAGCTGGAAAATATCCAGACCAGCGTCAGGAATATCCCCAACAGACACAGCAAAAACCCAACCAGCGCATCGTTCAGAAACGCATCTTCCTGCTCGGCCAGCCCTGCCAGATTCCAGGCAACACCAAAGTCGCCCTCAATTTGGGGCAGGATGCTTTCTTCCAGCGCCGTCAGAATTTCTTCTGCCCGCGCCGGATCATCCTCGGAAATGTCGCCGTTTACATTGACCAACCGCACGCCATTTTCCCGGCGCACCGTCGAAAACCCGCTGCGGGTTTTGACCGATACAATATCMACCAGATTGACATAATTNCCCNRCCSCKGTGCGCACCTGAGTRCGTTCCAGAAAATCCGCCGTCAGTTCATTTTTYGGCARTTCMACCCGGATCGCCGCCGAGCGCCCGCCCGCCGGATAGGTCGCCGCCTCRATCCCGTTCAAMCGGTCRCGCAGCACGCGCCCCAACCCGTCAATRGTGATSCCAAGCGCCTGCCCYTGCGGCGTCAGTTCCAGYACCAGTTCRTCCTTRTCATAGGACAGGCTGTCCTCCAGCGCYGACACCTCCGGGAATTGCGCCAGCGCGGTTTTCACTGCTTCGGCGGCAGCCTTCAACGTGTCTGCATCTGCCCCATATAATTCAATATCCAGCGCGTCCCCGGCAGGACCAGACCGGTGCCCGCGAAAGCTGACGGTCTCAGCCAAGGGATGCTGCACCACAGCGTCCTGTAATTCAGCAATGAACGCAAACGACGAATAGGGCCGCTGGTCCGCATCGATCARTTCAATCGAAATCGCCCCAAGCTGCCAGYTTTCCTTATTCTCAACCCCAGACAACCCGCGCCCGGCGCTGCCACCGATCTGAGCCACCACATAATCCACCGGRTTGGTGCCATACTCGGCCTCATACWGTGCGCCRATTTCCTCWGTCGCGCGCTGCAATTCGCGCATCATTTCCAGGCTGTCTTCTTTGCTCGCCCCCGGTGCCATYGMAAAGTTACCGGAAACYGATCCKCGTTCCGGTGCGTTGAAAAACCGAAACTGCAAATCSCCRCGCACGAAAATTGCCACCTGCGAAATCAGGATCACCACCGCCATCGCTATCACCGGGTATCGCGCCCAGATCACTATCGCCATCAGGCGACGGAATATCACCTCGCGAAACCAGGAAAACCCGACATTCACCACCCGGCTGGGCCAGTCATACCAATGTTCCTTGGCCGAATGCGCCAGTGCGTGGCTCATGTGGTTTGGCAGGATCAGGAAACATTCAATCAGGCTGGCGGTCAGAACCACGATCACGGTAAACGGAATATCCGCCACCAGTGATCCAAATCCGCCACCGATTGCCATCAATCCGAAAAATGCAATCACTGTGGTAATCGTCGCYGCAAATACCGGTGTRAACATCCGTTTTGCCGCGCGTTCRGCTGCTTCTACMGGGTCTTCGCCCARYTTGCGCACYCTGAAATCCGCGTGTTCACCCACAACAATCGCRTCATCCACCACGATCCCAAGCGTGATGATGATTGCAAAAAGGGAAATCATATTGAACGTCAGCCCAGCCAGATACATCATCGCAATCGTCGCCGCCATCGCCACCGGTATGCCCGCSGCCACCCAAAACGCGGTGCGYGCATTCAGGAASAGGAATAGCAGCGTCACTACCATCGCCAGCCCCATCAACCCATTTTCCATCAGCAAGTTCAGACGGTTGGTAATTGCCTCAGACCGGGTGCGGATCAGGTCCAAAGACACATCGGCTGGCAGGGTCAGCTGCAATTCCTCGGCCACGGCTTCCACCTGCGCCTGTATCTCTATCGCGTCGCCTCTGGCAGAACGATCAACCCGCACCGTTATCGCCGCGTGTTCCCCGACATAATAGGCCCGGTCACGGTCAATGCCTTCGACCCGGACCTGCGCCACATCACCTATGGTCAAGGTCGAGCCATCCGGGTCAGAACGCAGGATAATCGCCGCTATTTCACCAGCACTATGCTTGGCCACACCGGTACGCACCCGCGCAGCACCGCTGCCCACGTCGCCCGCCGGATCGGCCTCGGCCTCCTCGGCTATCGCCGCCGCAATTTCCGCCATGGTAATATCGTTTTGCCGCAGTGAAAGGGAACGAACCTCAATGATAGTTTCTGGTGCCGCCAATCCCTGAATACTGGTGCGCGTCACCCCTGCGGCAAACAATCGGGTCACAAATTCATCGGCAAACCGGCCCAGTTGATCCAGCCCAACAGGCCCGGTGATCACCACGTCCGTCACCCGGTCGCGCCAGGCCCCCCGGCGCACATTGGGGTCTTCCGCGTCATTTGGCAGATTACCAACTGCATCCACCGCCGCCTGCACGTCGTCTGCTGCGCGGGCCATATCCCAGCCCGGTTCAAACTCCAGCCCGATTCTGGCGCGGCCTTCCCGGGAATTCGCGGCCGAGCTTTCTACCCCCTCAACCGCCAAAAGAGCTGGTTCCAGCAACTGTACAATTGCTCGGTCAACGTCTTCCGCCCCGGCACCCGACCAGATCACCGACACTGAAACGCTGTCGACGACAATATCCGGGAAAAACTGAGACCGCATCCGTGGCGTCGCCGCCAGACCGGCGGCGATCATGATCACCAATAACAGATTTGCCGCGGTTCGATGGCGCGTGAAATAGGACAGCGTGTTATCAATAACCCCTGACATGCGTCCCGCCATCCGCTACCCCCCGATCCGGTCTTCGATCCGGGTCACGACATTAATCGGCACCTGTTCCAGTTTTAGCTGCGCAAGAATACGTTCCTTCGCCTCTGCGGGCATACGCTGATTGCCCTCAACAAAGGCCACCAGCTTGGCACGCCGCTCGGGCGTCAACTCAATCGTTTCGGGTTCATCTGGCGTACTTGCCACTGTGTCCCCATCCTGCCCGGCCGGACGGATCGGGCGCACCTTTATACCTTCACCCAAAAGCGGGGATCGCTGCGCCACAACTTCGCGGTCATCCAAGCCGCGCGCCCGAACGATCACATCGTCCCCCTGTCGGCGCAGCAATTCGACGTCAATTACTTCAAGGCGATCCTCTTCGCCAATCACCAACACACTTGGGCGCGAATCCACTGCCCCCGAAGGCAGCAATACCACACTCTCCAGCGGCAGTTCTTCAACTTGCACAGTCACGAAATCTCCGGGGCGAAAGCCCTTGGCGTTTCCAATCCGCGCAAACAACAGACGCCCGGTCTGCCCCTGTCCCACTGTCGCGCTTTCCCTGTTGATTGTGCCTTTGGTGACCAGATCAACGCCGAAAATATCCAGCGAGATCGCAACATCCGTCAGCAACAATCGCCCGTCACTATCAAGCAATCGGGAATATTGCGGCGTTGATACGCGAAACGCCACTTCCAGCGCCGTTGCATCTACAATCTGCGCCAGCTTTTCGTTGTTGGTGACCAGCCCGCCAACGACAACACTAACCTCTGCCAGCGTCCCGCTGAACCCCGCATAAATCTCGGTCTCCCGCAGCGCGCGTTCCGCCTCGGCCAGATTGATCTTTCGCCGCGACAGGGTTGTGTTTGCCTGATCAATTTTCGTCTGAGAATTCGCCAGCAACTGGCGCCGCGACAATACCGCTTGCTTTGCACTTGATACCGCCAGTTCGGCATTTTCGACGGCGGCCGTCGTCCCGGCTCCGCGCGCCAGCAAATCCTCTTGTCGTTCTAGTGCCTGCTGGCGCAATCTCACCTGATCCTGCGCCGACGCCAGCTCATCCCCGGCCAGCCCCAGCCCGCGTTCAGCGTCACGCAATCCGGCTTCGGCCTCTTGCAAATCTGTGCGTGCCAGAACCAGCGCGGTTTCTGCGTCCGACGGATCAATCCGCGCCAACAACTGCCCTGATTGAACATTTCCGCCCTCTTCAAACTCGTCGGCCAGTTCAACAACCCTCCCGCTGGTAGTTGCCCGCAGGTCCAGCGTTCGACGGCTGCGCACCTCGCCAAAACTGGTCAATACCGGCACAATTGTCTGGGCCTCAGCCAGTATCACATTCGCGGCAAAAACCCGTTCACGCGCCGGACGGGTGCGGTCTTCCTGTTCTTGGCGGATTTGTACAGCCTGATAAAATGTATTCCCCGCCCAGGCCAACAGCCCGACTGTCAGGGACAGCAGGAAAATTCCAACCAGACTTCGTCGCAAAAATCGCATTCACAAGGGCCTTACTCAAAGGGCATCAACAGAGCTAAATATAGCCTTTGGGCCAGATGTGTCCAATTCTCAAGGGTTTAAACGCGCGGGGGCGTCATTTCCGTCGCTTATGCTCATCCAATCGCGGAAATATTTCCACGAAGTTGCAGGGCTTATGTCGGTAATCAAATTGCTGTTCCAGTATCTCATCCCAGGCATCTTTGCACGCCCCGGGACTGCCCGGCAGGGCGAACAAGTACGTCCCGTTCGCCACCCCGCCAGTGGCCCGGCTCTGCACAGCAGAGGTGCCTATTTTCTTCATCGAAACGATGGTGAACACTGTCGCAAACGCCTCAATTTCTTTCTCATAAACGTCCCGATGCGCCTCAACCGTAATATCGCGCCCGGTCAACCCGGTACCCCCGGTCGATATGATCACGTCAATCGAAGGGTCCGCGCACCAAACCCGCAACTGATCCGAAATCTCGCCCCGCTCATCCCGCAGGATCATCCGCGCAGCAACCGAATGCCCTGCGCCCTCTATCCGGTCCACCAGTATCTGGCCCGAGCGGTCTTCGCTAAGAGCCCGCGTATCCGACAGGGTCAGCACCGCAATCCGTACCGGAATGAATTCTTTATTTTCCGCCATCATTTCTCTCGCAATTTCGCCTGTAACATCAACAGATCATGCCAAGCCTCACGCTTGGCGATCGGATTGCGCAGTAAATAGGCCGGGTGGAACATCGGCATCGCAGGCAAGCCCAGCGCTGACACCCAGTTGCCCCGCAACCGGGTAATCCCCTTGCGCCCCAACATTGCCTGACAGGATGTATTGCCCATCAGCACCAGCAGATCGGGTTTCACCAGCTCCACATGTTTCTTTACAAAAGGCAGCAGCATCGCAATCTCATCCGGCGTTGGTTCACGGTTCTGCGGTGGCCGCCATGGCAGAATGTTGGTGATGTAAATGCACGCAGCCGAATCCGGAGCGTCCCGGCTCAGACCGATTGCGCCGAACATCTTGTCCAGCAACTGCCCGGCGCGCCCGACAAACGGCAGACCCTGAATATCCTCATCCCGCCCCGGTGCTTCTCCGATTATCATCACCCGCGCATCCGGATTGCCGTCTGCAAATACCGTCGATTTTGCACCGCGCTTCAGCTCGCATAACTCAAAATCCTCCAGGGCCTGCTTTAACGCACCCAGATCAGCAACGCCCCCGGCAATCTGACGCGCCAGCGCCGCCGCATCTACACCAGTATCCGCAGGTGCATCCGCAATCGCCGCCACATTCGCCACAGGCTTTTTCACCACTGTATCCGGCAACTCATACCGGTTCACCGGCTGCTCACAGATCGCTTCATCCGCGCCCAGTTCAACCTGCCATTCCAGCAACGCTTTCGCGCTATGAAAATCCAACTCTGATTCCATACCGGCTAGGGTAAACCCCGCCCCGATCATATGAAACCCAAATCAACGGCGCAAAACCGCGCGCCACACGCTTGTCCACCGCGCCACCACCGCCTATAAGCCTGAAAAATCGGACAACAGGATCATTATGACATTCCGACAGAAGCACCTTCTTGGAATAGCCGAGCTTCACGTCGATGAGATTCGTACAATCCTTGATCTGGCCGATAAATACGCCGACCAGAACCGCCGCCACGATCCACAGGAAAAGGTGCTGGCGGGCCTTACTCAGGTCAATATGTTTTTTGAGAACTCCACCCGCACTCAGGCCAGCTTTGAAATAGCCGGTAAACGCCTTGGCGCGAATGTGATGAACATGGCGATGCAGGCCAGCTCAATCAAAAAGGGCGAAACCCTGMTCGACACCGCGCTGACCCTRAACGCAATGCACCCCGATCTGATCGTGGTGCGCCATCCCCATTCGGGKGCGGTGAACCTGCTGGCGGAAAAGGTGAACTGCGCGGTGCTGAATGCGGGCGACGGCAGCCACGAACACCCGACACAGGCGCTGCTTGATGGGCTGACAATCCGGCGCGAAAAGGGCCGCCTGCACCGCCTTACCATCGCAATCTGYGGCGACATCGCCCATTCCCGCGTGGCGCGCTCTAACATCCACCTKYTKGGSAAAATGGAAAACCGGGTGCGCCTGATCGGCCCGCCAACCCTGATCCCYGCCGGGGCYGCSGATTGGGGTGTGGAAGTGTACGACGACATGGCCGAAGGKYTRAAAGACGCCGACGTGGTGATGATGCTGCGCCTGCAAAAAGAACGCATGGACGGCGCGTTCATCCCCTCAACCCGCGAATATTACCACCGCTTCGGGCTGGACGCCGCCAAGCTGGCCTACGCCAAAGAAGACGCCATCGTCATGCACCCCGGCCCGATGAACCGAGGCGTTGAGATCGACGGCACACTGGCCGACGACATCAACCGCTCGGTGATACAAGAGCAGGTCGAAATGGGCGTGGCGGTACGGATGGCGGCGATGGAGTTGCTGGCGCGGAATTTGCCGAGGGATGAAGTGCGGGGGGTGATGGTGTGAGCACCCTCTTCACCAACGCCCAACTGATCGACCCCGAGGCCGGGACCGTTACCCTCGGCGCGGTACTGATCGAGGGGGGGCGTATTAAGGAAATATTGACGCAAGATATTGATTTAACACAGGAAAAATTGACAGCTGTCAACTCGGTTGATTGCGGTGGTATGTGCCTYGCCCCYGGCATCGTYGATATCGGCGTCAAAGTCTCGGAACCCGGTGAGCGTCACAAGGAAAGTTTCCGCTCGGCTGGCCGGTCCGCCGCCGCCGGGGGTGTCACCACGATGATCACCCGCCCCGACACCCTGCCCGCCATCGACACCCCGGAAGTGCTGGAATACGTCACCCGGCGCGCGAACCAGGACGCCCCGGTCCGGGTGCGCCCGATGTCCGCCCTGACCCGCGGGCGACAGGGCCGTGAGATGGTTGAAATTGGCTTTATGTTAGATGCCGGTGCCGCTGCATTTACCGACTGCGATAATGTGGTCGCCGACAACAAAGTGCTGTCGCGCTGCATGACCTACGCCCGCTCGCTCGGCGCGCTTGTCATCGGCCACCCACAAGACCCTGCCCTGTCCAAGGGCGGCGCTACGACGTCCGGAAAATTCGCCTCTCTGCTGGGTCTGCCATCGGTCTCGCCCATGGCCGAACGCATGGGGCTGGACCGCGATATCGCACTGGTTGAAATGACCGGCGTGCGTTACCACGCTGACCAAATCACCACCGCGCGTTCGCTGCCGCCATTGCAACGCGCCAAAGCAAACGGGTTGGATGTCACCGCCGGGATCAGTATCCACCACCTGACTTTGAATGAYCTGGACATCGGCGACTACCGGACATTTTTCAAAGTAAAACCGCCSCTYAGGTCKGAAGATGATCGYCTSGCRATGGTTMRRGCMGTSGCSGASGGCACCATCGACATTATCAGTTCCATGCACACGCCGCAGGATGAAGAAAGCAAACGCCTGCCGTTCGAAGAGGCCGCCAGCGGTGCYGTCGCGATGGAAACCCTGCTGCCCGCCGCCCTGCGGTTGTACCATTCGGGTGAACTAAGCCTGCCACAACTGTTCCGCGCCATGTCGCTGAACCCATCCAATAGGCTGGGGCTGGAAACCGGTCGTCTGGCCGTTGGTGCGCCTGCTGATCTGGTGTTGTTTGACCCGGATGCACCGTTCATTCTGGATCGGTTTAAACTGCTGTCCAAATCAAAGAACACCCCCTTTGACGGCCAGCGTATGCAGGGCAAAGTACTGGGAACATGGGTCGCGGGAAAATCCGTATATGGGGGATAACGCATGACATACCTGATCGTCGCAATCGCCGCCTACCTGCTGGGCTCAATCCCTTTTGGCATCGTTATGGCGAAACTTTTTGGCCTTGGTGATCTGCGCCAGATCGGCTCGGGCAACATTGGTGCCACCAATGTTTTGCGCACCGGCAATAAACCGGCAGCATTGCTAACGCTGGTATTTGATGCGGGCAAAGGTGCGGCGGCGGTGTTGATCGCCCGCCAGTTTGGCGGCGAAGACGTCGCCGGTATCGCAGGACTATTTGCGCTACTCGGCCACCTCTACCCAATATACCTGCGTTTTCAGGGCGGTAAGGGGCTTGCAACATTTCTGGGCACCCTTCTGGCGCTGTCTTTCCCGGTTGGTTTAGCCGCCTGCGCGACATGGCTGATCACCGCGCTAATCTTTCGGTATTCGTCATTGTCGGCCGTCGTAACTGCTGTTGCGTCGCCGGTCTTTGCCTATCTGCTTTACCACAAACATGGGGCAACTCTGGTCTTATTCATGGCCGCCCTGGTGATCTACAGACACGGTGGAAACATCAAACGGTTGCTAAACGGTACAGAACCAAAAATTGGCAAATAGACTTATTTAACGGGATATAATTTTATGACATTTTCGAGTGCTGTCAAAACCTGCATTTCAAAATATGCGACATTTACGGGTCGGGCCAGCAGGTCGGAATACTGGTTTTTTTACCTTTTCATTATTTTGGGAACATTTTTCTTTGGCATCGTCGACAGCATGATATTTGGCTTTGGTGATTCCGACCCTAGTCCGATATCCACCCTGTTTTCACTGGCGACCTTTATCCCAACCATCGCTGTTACAATTCGACGTTTACACGACGTTGACCGTTCCGGCTGGTGGCAGATTGCCCCGATAGGTCTGATACTTATCACCGGAGTAATGGCGGCTATGGAAGCAAATATTCTGGCGTCCGCTGCCGGAATTGCAGCATTGATCTGCGTTATCCTGCTGATTATCTGGTTGATAAAAAGGGGAACGATCGGCGACAATCGTTTTGGGTCGGACCCGCTTGATGGGCCTAAAAACGGGAAAGAGGACAGCTATTCCCGCAGTTCGATCCCCGAAGTGAAATAGGYGCTAATAGCTGAACTCATCATATATTCGGGTCAGGTCACCATCCCAGTCGCCATGGTATTTTTCCAGCAATTCGTCGGCCGGAACTTTGCCACTTTCAATGGACTCTTGCAGCGCATTCAGGAAATGGGTTTCGTCAGGGATCAATCCCCCCGCACCCGGCATCGCCCGGGCCTTTAGTCCGGCTTCCGCAATCACCACGGCTTCCCGCGCAACATCGTGGATTTTCACACCGTTCGCTTCACCTTGTAGCCCCGCAACCGATGCGGCCACACGCAATGCTTCGCGGGTTTCAGTGTCCCAGTCTTTGACCAGATCCCACGCTGCGTCCAGCGCGGTTTGATCGTACATCAGACCAACCCAAAACGCTGGCAGCGCGCAGAGCCTGCGCCATGGACCACCGTCGGCGCCGCGCATTTCAATGTACTGCTTTAGTCGCGCCTCTGGAAAAGCTGTGGTCAAATGATCTGCCCAGTCAGATAGCGTTGGTGTTTCACCGGGAAGTGCGGGCAACTTACCTTCTAAGAAATCCCGAAACGACTGACCCAAAGCATCAATATACTTCCCGTCCCGGTAAACAAAATACATCGGTACATCGAGGATATATTCGACCCAGGCTTCAAACCCAAAACCTTCTTCGAATACAAACGGCAACATACCAGTGCGCGCCGGGTCCAGATCGCGCCAAATCCGCGAACGCCAGGATTTRTGRCCGTTYWMCTTRCCYTCAAARAASGGSGAATTYGCRAAKAGMGCGGTYGCTAYRGGYTGYAAWGCMAWMGCCACSCGCATTTTTTGCACCATATCGGCCTCGGACCCGAAGTCKAGGTTCACCTGAACGGTACAGGTCCGGCGCATCATCTGCGTGCCGTGGGTGCCCACCTTGCCCATGTAATCATTCATCAATTTGTAACGCCCTTTGGGCATCAACGGCATCTGTTCATGGGTCCAGATTGGTGCGGCACCCAATCCAATGAATTTGACACCGATTTCATCCGCGACAGATTGAACGTCTTTCAAATGGGCGTTCACTTCATCACAGGTTTCGTGGATGCTAACAAGCGGGGCGCCTGAAAGCTCCAACTGCCCGCCGGGTTCCAGGCTTACGTTTGCCCCATCTTTTTCAAGTCCGACAATGTTGTCGCCTTCAAGAACTTGCGACCAGCCATAGCGGTCTCGCAATTTCTCTAATACAGCCTTGATTGATCGCTCGCCCTCATATGGCAGCGGTTGCAAAGTGTCTTTACAGTAGCCAAATTTTTCGTGTTCTGTGCCAATGCGCCAATCCTCGCGCGGTTTGCACCCTTCAGCCAGATATTCAGCAAGTTGCTCATGGCGCTCAATTGGGCCGCCGCCGGATTGTGGGATGGACATGTTCGCGCTCCGCTGTTCTGCGACCTCAGGTTCGGCAAGAGTTGGTGCCAAATTTAGGTGAAGTCAATGCAGTACCGCGTGTTTTGATTGCCAGATTAAAACTTGTTTCTTGCTGCGGTTTTTAAGCGCGTTCAGCATTTCTTCCATTTGAAGCCCTTCAAGGTTTGAAAACACATCAAACAGTGCTTCAGCACCCTCTGCATTCGTCGGGATATGCAGCGGACCGGTGCCGGGATCATACAATACCCATTCAGACAACTTGCGCGACAATGGAAAAAGCTCGACCCTGGCCAGATCGGAAATAACGACCGACCCGCCTTCCAGCGGCCCAAAATAGGTCACTTGTCCTTCATCCACATGAACAACACCCGCACCTCCTGTTCCGGTTTTAAACCGACCCCGCTGTATTCCTGCAAAAATCAGCAAGGCACCAGCAAGCGTAAGGGATGTACCCAGAATTGAAATGAAACCAACACCGCCAATWGCCCAATACAATCCGAGCATCGATACCAACRCCCCAATCAGAGCATCCCGAAACCGGGAAAACGACTGGATTACTTCTGGCCGTACGATAGCCATCTAACGCCTACCTTATACAAGCTGCGCGATCAAAATCGGCGCATGCCATTTCCTTTGTTTRNGAATYAGKRNAGWNCTGKGYTKRWTYRTKTCMTKWWTTTTCGGTTTTTTTGTCGGAATTATGAATCAGCGGATCATGGCCGATTGTCATATGGGCTTACCTTGCCAGTCACCTAATGTTGATTGCCAAAGTGTCATCGCTGCAACCGCAGCTGTGTCAGCACGCAGAATCCGGGGGCCGAGGCTGACGGTTGTGGTCGTCGGCATGTTGCGAATTTTCTCTCGCTCTTCTGCTGAAAACCCGCCAACCGGGCCAACCAGAATGGCCCATGGTCCTGATTTGGCATTCCCGAGCGTTTCGCGTGCGCCTACAAGGCTTTCGTCGCAAAACATCAACTGCCGGTCTGTTGGCCAGTCGGCCAACACGCTGTCGAGCTTTTGCAATTCACAGACCTCCGGCACAAATGTCCCGCCACATTGTTCGGTGGCCTCAATGGCGTGGGCCTGTAGGCGGTCCTGACGGATACGCTCATTGTTGGTATATTGGGTTTGCACCGGCAAAATGCGTGCGGCCCCCAGTTCGGTTGCCTTTTCAACGATGAAGTTTGTACGTTCTTTGCGGATTGGCGCAAACAGCAACCAAAGGTCGGGGGGCATTTGCAACGGCTTGGATTGTTTTACGCACACTAAAATACCGCGACGTTTTCCAGCCTCTGYTACTTTGGCGCGAAACTCTCCTTCGTACCCGTTAAAAACAAGTAGTTCCGCCCCAACCCCAAGCCGCATCACGCCAAAAAGGTAATGCGCCTGATGTTGGTTAAGAGGAAGCGTTTGCCCTTCCCCAAGCGGGTGATCTACATAGAGTCTGATTTTTGCATTTGCCATGGGGGCGATCCTATGACCGAGACCACAAAGACGCCAGCACCCAAAGGTCAGGTTTCCGACGCTATTAAAGGAAACTGGGTGGATACACTGGCGCCGCCATGGACCCGGCCCTATTTGCGGTTGTCACGCGCTGACCGCCCAATCGGAACGTGGCTATTGCTGATCCCCTGCTGGTGGGGCGCGCTGTTGGCGGCAACCTTCCAGGGCGCTTTCGGGTTGGCCGAGGTTTGGATCATGCTGGGTTGCGCAATTGGGGCGTGGCTGATGCGTGGCGCGGGGTGTACCTGGAATGACATCACGGATCGGGATTTTGACACAAAAGTCGAACGCACCCGGTCGCGGCCAATTCCCTCCGGGCAAGTCAGTGTTCGCCAAGCCATGGTATGGTTGGGGCTGCAACTAWTTCTGGCTTTGGCTATTCTGCTGACATTTAATCAAACGGCAGTTTTGCTTGGCGTCAGCGCATTGATATTGGTTGCAATCTACCCTTTCGCAAAGCGTTTCACCTGGTGGCCTCAGGCATTCCTTGGCCTTGCATTCAACTGGGGCGCATTGCTGGCATGGGCGGCAGTCACCGGCGGGCTACATTGGGCGGCAGTAGCCCTGTACGGCGCTGGCATTGCATGGACACTTTTTTACGACACGATCTATGCCCATCAGGACAAAGAAGACGACGAATTGATTGGTGTTAAATCCACCGCCCGATTGTTTGGAGACTCTACCCCTACCTGGTTGCGGGGTTTTATGATGCTGTCCATCGCATTGATGGCACTGGCGATTATTCTGGCCCAGCCGGCCAACAGCAATGTCCTTGCACTTGTTGTCGCAATAGGTGGCCCATGGGCCTTTGGTTGGCATCTGGCGTGGCAAAACCGGACCTTGGATGTGGATGACCCAGGCATTTGCCTGATGCTGTTCCGCTCAAACCGCAACGCCGGTCTAATTCCTGCGCTATTTATTGCCATTTCGCTGTTCCTTTGATTGCAGCCCAGCCCGGCATTGCCTAAGACACACGAAGCAAAGACCTGTAGTTAATTCGGAAAACTCCTGATGCGCATCGTACAGTTCCTACCCGCATTTATCGCGTTGGCCCTTGGGTACATTTTCGCCCTGCTAACAGCGATGCTGGCCGTGACTGCKATTGAAAACAGATCGCTTTCGGACGTGTCCCGGGTTCTTGTACTTAACGGATACAACTGGACCGAAGTAAATGTGGATGGGTTGCAGGTTGTCCTGAGCGGCTTTGCACCTGATGAAGCCAACCGGTTTCGCGCACTTGGTATTGCCGGCACGGTAGTGGAATCTTCTCGCGTTCGCGATATGATGAATGTCGTTGATGCCGCCGCCACTAAACCGCCGCGGTTTTCGATTGAGRTTTTGCGCAACGATGACGGGATATCTCTTATCGGGTTGATCCCCAAGTCGATGGACCGTGAAACGATTGTAGGGGCGATTCAGGATATCGCTGAAGGCGCACCCGTAACTGACCTTTTGGATATCGCCGACTATCCTGAACCTGAGGGTTGGGATAGCGCGGTGTCATATGGATTGGCCGCATTGGAAAGCCTGCCCCGGTCGAAAATTTCAATTGCCGCGGATCGGGTTGAACTAAAGGCAATTAGCGACAGCACAGAAGAAAAACGCCGCCTTGAAAGTGAGCTTTCGCGTCGGGTGCCTACCGGGYTGATCGTTGCGATGGACATATCCGCCCCCCGCCCGGTCATCACCCCCTACACGCTACGCTTCATCATTGATGGTGACGGGCCAAGATTTGACGCCTGTTCAACATTCACCCAAGCCGGGCGAAATAAAATTCTGGCCGCCGCGCGCAAGGCCGGGATGGAGGGCAAAGCAACCTGCACCATTGGTCTTGGCATCCCAAGCCCCACCTGGGATGACGCAGTAATCATTGCAATCGGGAAACTTGCCGAAATCGGTGGYGGGTCTGTAACATTCAGCGATGCAGACGTGACCTTTGTCGCCGTTGAAACCACAACCCAGGACAGGTTCGATCAAGTGGTTGGCGAATTAAAGGCCAATTTACCGGACGCTTTTTCACTACATGCCATACTGCCGGAGCCAGTAGTAATTGATGGAAGCGGTGAAGGTGACGGCCCACCTGAATTTATTGCCACGCGAAGTCCGGAAGGTGACGTGCGCTTGCGTGGACGTATTCCAAATGAACGAACCCGTGTGGCAACAGAAAGCGTCGCTAAAGCCCTGTTTGGCAGTTCCGCCATCACAGATGCAATGCGCATAGAAAAGGACCTGCCAAGGGGCTGGTCTACACGGGTTCTGGCATCGCTCGAAGCCTTGGCGCAGCTAAACAGTGGATCAATCGTTACCCAGCCCGATATTGTRGATATTCGCGGCGTAACAGGTGACCCAAATGCGCGGGCTGAAATTGCACGGATTTTGTCGGAAAAACTTGGCGCGTCTGAAGATTACAGAATCTCGGTTGTTTACCAGGAAAAACTGGACCCCTTGGCGAACATCCCAACCCCGGAAGAATGTGTGGCGCAGATAAATCAGATACTGAGTGTTCAACAAATTACCTTTGCACCCAGTTCGGCCGATATCGACGTGGTGGCACGGACATCAATCGACAACATCGCTGAAATCTTGAAAAACTGCCTGGATGTCGCCATGGAAATTGGTGGCCATACCGACAGCCAGGGTCGTGAGATTATGAATCAGGCTCTTAGCCAAGCCCGCGCCGAGGCCGTAGTTAACGCGCTTTTGGCACGGCGAATTCTGACGTCAAACCTGACTGCCAAAGGTTTCGGAGAATCCCRGCCATTGGCCGACAATRGCACCGAAGAAGGCCGTGAAGCTAACCGGCGYATTGAGTTCAAGCTGTTCCTGCCCGAAGAAAAAGCCGAAGCAGCGCACGACGATGAACCCGCACCTGCGCCAACTCAAGAACCCGCGCCGGACACTCCACACACAGAGACACCACACACAGAGAGTACAGATGAACAGAACTGAGTTTATCATYGCCACCGCTATAATCCTTTTCGTGGCATTCGTTCTGGGATGGTTTTCCCATTGGCTGGTCAACCGGTTTATGCGGGTTTCACAATCGGACATTGGTGAGYTGGATAAGATGGCGCAGCAGTTGCACGACGCCGAGGAACAGCGCGATGAGGCGGTCGCATATTTCCAACAGCGCGAATCTGAAATATCCAATCAGCACGCCCAGACCGAAGCTGAACTGCGCGCTGCAATGGATGGGTTACACGATGCGCGTCAGGAAACAGAAGAGCTGCGGGCCTATGTTGAGCGGGTGAAGCGAGGCTAATTAGGCGTCTACCAGCGTTTCAGCGCGTCCTCATCTTCACCCTTCGCCGCCACCCATTCTTCCCCGGATAGGGTCACTTCTTTTTTCCAGAAAGGCGCACGGGATTTCAGGTAATCCATTAAAAATTCCGCCGCTTCGAAAGCCGCGACGCGATGCGGAGCGGCAGTTAWAACCATCATAATTTGTTCGCCCGGTTTCAACTGACCATAACGATGGATTATCAAACAACTGTTCAGGCTCCATCGCTTGACCGCATCCGCTTCAATTGCTTCAATCGCGGGCTTAGTCATGGCCGGGTAGTGCTCAATTTCCATGTGCCGCAAACCACCGGCAATGTCCCGCACCACACCGGTAAAGCTAACAATCGCGCCGGTTTCTTTGCCGCCTTGCCCAAAATCTGACAACTCAGCCCCCGGTTCAAAAGGCGCGGGTTGGACTCGAACGACCATGCTTAGCCGCCGGTCATGGGAGGGAAAAATGCGATTTCGCGGGCGTCTGCAATAGTAGAATCAAATTCTGCGAGTTCCTGATCAATTGCAACGCGAAGCGCAGACACGTCTGAGAATGCCAACGCATAGCGTTCTTCGCGGTCCTTCAATTCCTCAACCAGATCAGAAACCGTCAGGGCTTTGGTTTCAACCTGTTCTTTTGGTATTCCGATCCGTTCACGAACCCAGGCAAAGTAAAGCACATCAATCATTGGTCTTCCTTGAAGAACGGTAACGACTTTCGAAAATAATCCCAGCCGGTGATCAATGTTAGCGCCGCTGCACCCCAAAGCAGCCACAACCCAATTCGCCCCGACCAGATCATGCCAAAATACTTCCAGGACAGACCCAGAACATCTTCTTCGCGTCCCTCCAGAATGTCCCACACCAAAGGGCTGTCCATGCCGAAAATCGACATACCAAAATAGTGTTCAAACACCCCTTGCAGGAACAACACCGATATCGCGATCATCTGTGCCGAGGTTTTCCACTTTGCAAGTTTTGTGACCTTCAGTGTTGTGGCTTTATCGCCCAAAAATTCCCGCAGGCCTGATACAAAAACTTCGCGAAACAGAATGATCGTGGTGGGCAGAACCAACCACGGAGACATGCTGGAATAGCCAACGATAACCATCAACGCGATCACAACCATCGCTTTGTCCGCGATCGGATCAAGCATTGTGCCRAACTTGCTTTCCTGATTCCAGGCCCGCGCAATATAGCCGTCAAACCAGTCAGTCGCGGCGGCTGARATAAACAATGCCAGTGCAAACCAGTCTGCCCAGGGGCGCGTAAAATAAAGGAACATGATCGCCACGCCGGGTGCCGCAAGCAGCCGCAGGATCGTCAGGATATTTGGAAGCGTCATTTTCATATATTATTGCTAGCGCGTAACGGGCTGGGGGGAAAGCAAAGACGCGGATCACTTACAATTAAACAGCTGGCACGGCAAAATTATTGGTGTGTTACCCTTTTTCGTGAAAGTAATCATAAACCGTTTCAGCTACTTTGTCAGAGATACCTTCAACGGCTTTCAAATCCACTAAACCCGCCCGGCTGGCTGCCTTTGCACTGCCAAAATGTGCCAGCAACGCGCGTTTACGCGCTGCACCTATACCCGGCACATCATCCAACGGTGTCGCGCCTATTACTTTGGAGCGCTTTGCGCGGTGTGTGCCTATTGCAAACCGATGCGCYTCATCRCGAAGGCGTTGAATGAAATACAAAACGGGATCATTGTGGCGCAATGCAAAAGGTCTCGCACCTTTGCGGTAAAATTCTTCCTTCCCTGCATCACGATCTACCCCTTTGGCAATACCAACCATCGGAATGTCTGATACCCCTTCTTCGGTCATAATTTCAGCCACGACTGAGACCTGCCCCGCACCGCCATCAATTAGCAGCAGATCGGGCCAGGTATCGCCTTTTCGCTCGGGGTCCTCTTTTAGCAGGCGACGAAACCGACGGCGAAGTACCTCTTTCATCATGCCGAAATCATCGCCGGGGGTCAGGTCTTCGCCACGTATGTTGAATTTTCGATACTGACTTTTGATAAATCCCTCTGGCCCCGAAACGATCATTGCACCAACGGCGTGRGCMCCCTGAATATGCGAGTTGTCGTAAACTTCTATGCGAGCGGGCGAAGCGGGTAAATCAAACGCTTCTGCAATGCCCGACAAAAGTTTTGCCTGTGTAGCCGTTTCAGACATCTTTCTGGCCAGACTTTCGCGMGCATTGCGAAAMGYAAATCCGATAAGTTCCGCCTTTTCGCCGCGAAGCGGAACCGCAAGYTCTACYTTGYGGCCAGCYTTYTGCGACARCGCYTCYTGCATCAARTCCAGRTCTTCAATCGGATTRCTBAGCARAACCAGCTTTGGSGGYTCCYKTTTRTCRTAAAACTGRCCRACAAASGCYTGMAGMACCTCYGAGGCWTCWGCWCCSGAMCCRGTACGCGGATARTATTCCCGGTTGCCCCAGTTCTGGTTTGCCCGGATAAAAACCACCTGAACACATGCCTGCCCGCCTTCCATATGCAGCGCGACAACGTCTGCCTCGGCGACGCCGCGCGGGTTAATGCCCTGTGCTTGCTGTACCTGGGTTAACGCCTTGATACGATCGCGCATGGCGGCTGCGCGTTCAAATTCCAGCGCGGCGCTGGCTTCATTCATCGCATTTGCCAGCTCTGTCTGGATACTGGTCGACTTGCCCTGTAAAAACAGTTCCGCATCAGCAACCAGTGCAGCGTAATCTTTTTCGTTAATTTTACCTACGCATGGGGCAGCGCAACGCTTGATCTGGTAAAGCAGACAAGGTCGGGTCCGGCTGTCGAAAACAGCATCCGTACAATTRCGYAGCAAAAAYACCCKYTGCAACTGGTTRAGCGTTCGGTTGACGGCCCCWGCACTGGCRAACGGACCGTAATAGCTACCRGCTTCTTTTTTAGCACCACGATGCTTTTTTATTTGCGAAAATCTGTGCGACCGCGACACCAATATATTCGAAAAGCTTTTATCATCGCGCAACAATACGTTGTATTTTGGTTTTAGCTGCTTGATGAGATTCTGTTCCAGCAACARCGCTTCTGTTTCAGTTCGCGTTGTCAGAAACATCATTGATCTGGTTTGCGAAATCATCCGGCTGATACGTTCAGAGTGACCCGCCGGTTTTGCATAATTCGATACCCGTTTTTTCAAATTGCGGGCTTTGCCAACATACAATACCGCGCCAAGTTCGTTCAGCATTCGGTAAACGCCCGGCGAATTATCCAGTTTGTTCAGGTACCCCTGAATACAATCATGACCGGTGAGTGAGGTTGGCATAGTTTCGCTCTACAGTTTTTCTACTGTTTGAAGAATGGTGATTCCTAGCGTGGCTGCAACCTTCGATCCGCATTAGCAAGAGAAAACATGTCCACTAAACCTGTGGATAAAGCTGGTGGTAAGTTTCCTTCTTTCAGAAATTATCTTTAGTTTTGGCCCGTTTCGATGGTTTGCTTAAATTTTAGGCAGTATCTTAAGGGATTGATTTTACATAATAAAATAATTACCATATTGCAATCCACTGATAACATTAACAAATTCGTGACAGATTCGTGACCAGCWATCCATCGGTGCACAAGTCAAGAGTGAACCTTCATTAAAGTGCGTGATTTTACTCGGTTCCGAGAACATCTGCCGTTTTCCATCCAAGATGTTGACCACCATCGACGGACAGCAACTGACCTGTCACTGCTCGTGCATCAAGCAGGTAACGCAATGCTGCAGCAATATCATCAGGGTTTGCCCCCCGCTGTAAAACAGTAGCCGCGCGTTGTCGCTCAAAGTGGGATTCAGACTGACGCGCCCCAATCATTGTTGGGCCCGGTGCAATKGCATTCACCCTGATTTTCGGGGCCAGCGCCTGAGCCGCAGTCTGCGTCAATGCCCAAAGGCCCATCTTCGCAATTGTATATGTCATAAATTCGGGGGTCAGTTTAAGAACACGCTGATCCACCATATTTACAACCATAGCTTGTGCRAAGGTTTCCCCATTGTTGTCCMGGCCGGGTTCCGGGGCGGCAGCGGCGAAGGCCTGTGTCAAAATAAAGGGCGCTCGTAGATTTGACCCAAGGTGGCGATCCCAGCTTTCCCGGGTCGCGGTTTCTAACGTGTCATATTCAAAAATCGAGGCATTATTGACCAAAACACTTAGCGCACCACCAAGGGCACCTGACGCCTGATCAACCAAAGTATTCGCTTGCTCTTCATCAAGCAAATTCGCCTGCAAGCTCTGCGCATTTTGGCCAATCGCACGTATTTCACGCACAACTTCTTCAGCCTCTTTACCAGATGTGGCGAAATGAACTGCTACATCATACCCGCGCTCGGCCAGACAAATCGCCATAGCCCGACCCAACCGTTTACCTGCGCCTGTCACCAAGGCCCGTTWAMWACWCANWSTGNYSKSYSMMMMMGSYTTSSCYYWRKKRWRKCWWYWYYAWWGCNYRRATNAACNAKGTNRMGRCNCWSTGWMCRMTMCWCCCCAAACCCGGGTCAGGTTTTGACGAAAAAACACAAAGGGAACCAACAGCAATGTTGCGCCAATCATAACCCAGATATCAAATCGAAGTATCTGCTCTGAAACAGGGATATCGCCAAAGAATGCTGCAACACCAATAATGCCCAACAAGTTCGCCATATTAGAACCAATGACGTTGCCAAGTGCTACGTCAGCCTGCYTGCGAAATGCCGCCGAAATTGTCGTTGCAAGTTCAGGAAGAGAAGTACCTATTGCCACCAGTGTCAGGCCAATTACCGTTTCGCTGATACTGTATTCCCGCGCAATTGCGGTGGCGCTATCTACCAAAATATCAGCCCCCAATGGCAGGCCAATCATGCCAAGTACCAAGTAGGTGATGATTTTCCACCAAGGGGCCTCTACGTCGACATTTTCGACCTCCTCATGGCTAGCGCGACGTTGCTGACGCSCTGAAAAGATCGCATGAAACATAAAGGCCAAATAAAGACCCAACAGGACACTGCCGTGGATCCAGGTGATTGGGGCGAGAAAGGCGAAGGCCATAAATAGCACGGAACCAACCAGCATTTGYAGGTAACTGCTGCGGGTCTCGCAGGATGAAGTGCCWAGCCCGACCAACAGGGCAGGCAAACCAAGAACCAACAACACATTAGCAATGTTGGAACCAACGACATTACCGATGGCGATCCCGGGCGCGCCTTCCAAGATAGCGTCAATCGAAATCAGCAGCTCGGGCGCTGACGTCCCTATGGCGACAATCGTCAGGCTGACAATGAGCGCAGGCACCCCAAGTCGAAGACTGACATTCACAGCGCCCCTAACCAGCACATCCCCGGCCAGAACCAGAATTACCAGCCCAAGAAGCGCATTAGCCATGTCCATGTACTAGTTTTTCCCTTTTGTGCAGTCACAAGGTTTTTTGGAAAACTTGTAACGGCCACACTTGGGGCATTTGGCCGCCTCCAGCCGTTTTTGCCCCGGAAACTTCAGCTTTCCAAACATCGCCATAATCAGCATGCCAATTAGAAATAGGGATACAGCTTTGACCATCACCTACAGCCCGTACCGGGCAAAATGCGCCTGTTCATCCAGCCCATAAATAGTTTCTTCAATCATCTGTGCGCCAAACCGGGTCAGGAATGGACGTTTTTGGCTGTAGGGCACCAGACGGACCTTAYCCCCAAAGCGTTCTTTCATTTTTGGAACCAAATGGCCGATACCATCAGCCAATCCAAGATCAACTCCGTTCTGACCAACCCAGAATTCACCGGTGAATATTGATTTATCGTCCGCAAGTTTCCCTGCGCGACGTGACTTTACCTGATTAATAAATGTCTCGTGCATTTGGCTTAGTATTACATTCAATCGTTTGACGTCCGCTGGTTTTTCTGGCTGGAACGGGTCCAATATACTTTTYGAYTTTCCGGCAGTGTGGACWCGGCGTTCAACRCCATGTCGTCCCATAAATTCGTGAAAACCAAAATTAGAGGAAACCACACCGATCGAACCAACAATCGARCTTTGGTCGATCCAGATTTCGTCCGCCGCCGTTGCCAGCCAGTAACCRCCKGATGCGGCCACATCTTCGACAAAGGCAATAACCGGGATTTTCTTGTCTTCAGCTAGACGACGAATGCGTGCTGAAATTAGCGACGATTGCACAGGTGAGCCGCCAGGGGAATTTATCGACAGCGCCACAGCAGTTGGTTTACCCCTCTTGAACGCGCGCTCAATCATCGTTGCCAGGCCAATGTCGTTCAACGAAGAGCCACGGCCCCCGGCCGCAATCACACCGTTCAGGCGGATAACAGCTACAACAGGGGGGGATTTAACAAATGGGATCCATCTTCTCATGGAAGTGATGTAGAGTGCCAAGCCCCGATGAACAAGATTGCCGGGCAACAAACTCTGGGTGTGTGCGGTTCTGGTTTGACGAACCTGCGCGGCAAACCGGAAAGGGTCACAAAAATGTCCAAATCCTGGCCGCAATAAAGACACAGTCAAGACTCATGGTCTGAGCAACTCCTTCTATCTGCTCGATGAGAGGTGCCATGATTGCCCGTTGTTTAAAATCGGCTGCAAAGCTGTCTRTTTTTGTTGCCACCACCCTACTGTTTTCCCTTTCGACTGCTCATGCGCAGTCCTGTTCGCTTGCCGGATTGCCTGCAAGTGCCGGTCAGGTCGTGCCAACGAAAAATTTGAACCAGACTCTATTTAATCAGGCTGTTCTTTCGGAAGTAAACTATGTCCGCTGCAAAGCCGGTCTTAGCCCTGTCCAATTGGCGACAGGGCTGATGGATGTAGCAGATAATCACGCAAGCTGGATGGCCCGAAAAGGCAAATTAAGCCACCGCTCAACAGTTCGCGGGCAATCGTCCGTTCAGGAACGGGTGCTTGCTTCGGGCCTGAATRTTCGGCRTGGCTCGGAAAATATAGGAAACCTTCCACGCTACCAATTTGGCGGTTCCAGAAAAATATTCGTTAAGAACCGGGCAAAGTGCGAGTTCACWACAACATCCGGAAAGCAGATTTCACCTCACAGCTATGCTTCTCTGGCTTCTCAGATCGTTGGAATGTGGATGGACTCTTCGGATCACAGAAAAAATGTGCTGGACCGAAATGCAACAGCTATAGGCAGCGCACTTGGCTATGACGCCAGTGCTTCCTATTGCGGGCAATTCTTTTTAACCCAAAATTTCGCTGGATAAGTTCCCAAAATTGKTGTTGGCTGARCAATCCGTTAGCAGTTTTGCTGTTGCCAATTCAATTCTGGGGGAATTGTCGTGCGTTTTACTAATATTRTGGGTGCCTCCGGTATCCGAATCTCAATTTTCTCTGCTCTGGCTGTAGCRATGATTGGCGGCCCGACGGCTGTTGCTGCTCTTGTGCCTATACCGCCTCCTGTCGTTGACGATCCGGTTCCAACACCCAGATATGGACCGGGAATACCCTATATTTCTGGACGGCTTGGTGGCGTTCAGCAAGCGCCAACAGACGCGCCAATCGGGAATGTGGTTCCCGATGACTTCTGCCTACCTGGAAAATTCGAAGATTGCGGTGATCATCTTCGCGATCAGCCAGACAGCGCAAATGCAACAAATAATGGCCCGGTTTTTGTGGATATGGAAGACACGGCTTTTGGCGAAGCCCGGCACAGTGGCTGGATCAACGGGCAGTCTCGTCAAACCGACGATACAGCGGCATCCGAACAGACAAGCGCGTTGGCTTTTTCTATCGGTGGCGATCGAAAAATTAGCGAGCGTTTAATCCTCGGCGCCATGATTGTAAGCACTGACACAACTCTGGATTTCAACCTGACCGGTATCGAAGATCAGGCCAAGGGGTTCCTGGTCGGGCCATATTTTGCTTTCCAACTCTCCGAAGACTGGGTTCTTGATGGCCGGTTCCTGATGGGTAACAGTGACCATTCAGTTCTTACGGCAGGTATTCAAACCGGTAACTTCCAAAGTACTGAATCCTTTGCGGCCTTACGTGTTTCACGAACTTTTAATACCAACAAATGGCGGCTACATCCCTCGCTGGAAATCGCCAGCTTAACCCAAAATGATGACGCATATACCGATACCTTACGTGGGGCCATTGCCACAAATGACACGACCGATACTTTCATAACAGGKGCTGTATTGGCCTATTATAATGGATTGGGCGCGCTCAACCCATATATCGGACTGGAAGCTACGCAGTCCGTAGGCAACGGCAGCGATTTCTTCGGAACATTCCGCACTGGCATAGCCACAACTTTTGGTAACGGAGCGATACTGAACATTGACTATGCATATGGCGCAATCGGGCTGGCCAATGTTGATGATCAGCTTGTTTCAATTCGTTTGGAAATTCCGTTCTAGCGACCGACTGCTACTTTTTGCATCACCGTTTCTGGCGCAACTTGGGTCTTTGATTGCTCTGTCAATTTGACTTGACCATCAATATCTATGGCAACCCCAGTACCATGTGGAAGGGCTTCCCAATCAGATATGCCTACAACTAATGTCACATTATTTTCACGCGCGACAATTGCGATATGGCTAAGCCAGCCCCCAACTTCTGCGATAACCCCACCCGACTTCAGGACATAGGGCAACCAATTTGGGTGCACAAAACTACAGGTCAGGATATCCCCCTGYTTGAACCCTGACAGCTTCTCTCCACTTTCGGATTGCGCACGTGTCGTTTGATATATCTGCCCGGTCGAACGGCTGTCACCAGATACCCTTTTACCAAATAGACCACTACCGTTCAAARCATTGTTAGAKGATACRCCAACAATWGCYTCTTCGAGTTTAGCAATTGAAAGTTTTGCCGGTAGTGCTTTTTGCGCAAGCAACTGGCTGCGCAACTCTCGCCGTTCTTCAGCAGTWGATTTAAGCGAGGCGTTAAAAAGACCCACATTTGCCAGCTCCTCCAGAGTTAGAAAATAGATCAAGCCATCATACTCCAGCCCAGCATCAAGCGCTTCCAACGCGCGGCGTATTTCGGCCAGAAACCGCAATGCCTGATGTTTTGCCCCGTCCTTCAGCGACTGATAGGTCTGGGCACACTCGATTGCTGCGCCCAACTGCTCTGACAAATTGACAGCCTGCGCTGATCTCTTATTCCTTCCAATACTCACATCCGCAGCCGCCAGTAACCCTTCAAGCTGCTGAACATCTTCACGGTATCGCTGGTCTGACAATTCGTAGTCATGGGGCGCTCGGTGGCCAAAATACTCGAGCAATTTCGCTCGGCGCTGCTCTTTATCTTCCCGGTCCACAAAACGAAGCAACACTGCGGGGCTGACCCCACCGCTCGCCAAAATATGTGCAGCAGCATCCAACCCCTCATTGTTACAAAGCTCGACGGCACATTGCATATAGAATCCAGCGGCGATGTTCACCACTTCAACTTCCACATGAATGTCTGAAATGAACTCATCGAATAGTTCCGATACAATGCCCGGCAACAGCCCAATCTCAATTGCAGAGAAATCTATGGCGGAGAGCTGCGCCATTCGCCGGTCYARCCTTGGCAAAAARTCATTCTGATAATTGTCTGAGATCTGTTTTGGTTCATTGTTGAAGCGTTTGCGTATCTGACGCGGTATACTGACGGTGGTTTTTGATTTGCGCGCAACGTTGGAATACAGGCGACCAAATACAGTGGTCAGATGGCTGTCGTTGCCGGGACTATAGCGAACACCAAGCCTGTCACAGGCCAACCCGACACTGCCGTTCCGCGACCAAATCACCWGCATATAGGACAGCGACAGCGGCGTCGGCCTGGGCAAAACTTCCGACATYTCATCCTGCATCAATARGGTTTCATCTGGGTCGGATGAACCWGYATCCTTAAAAATGCGCGACCACTCAATCAAAGGMAAATCTACTTTCTCTGCTTCTAATGTCGTGATGTTCCGGCTTTGCACGATCTCGAATTTCCCGGAACAATAGGTCCATTCAATATCCTGTGGGCCATCGAAAAATTGTTCAATTTTCTTTCCCATTTCCAATAGCGATGTAAAATCCATCGGCGCAAAGCCATCAAGCAGAAGCATGGAAGATTGCCCGAACCTGCATGTATTTGGCACTACCCGTCCGGAAACCAAATCTTCGGCGTTGCCTTTGACAAATTCTGCAATTGCAATGCCGGGCTTTCTGGGGTCAGCCGTGAAAAGCACACCGGCGTATTCCGGTTGCACCATTCTCTGGATCAAAATGTTACCCTGCCCGCCATCCGCATAGGCTTGGGTGTGTAGCGCCTTGAATGAMGCGGAAACTTCTKCAATRGCCTGCACAAGACCGGGTGAAGTYACATCAAGCCTGCTTTCAAAAACACCCGCAAAGCTAAGGTTTTCCCCATCCTCTGCAGTTGCCGAACTTCGTACAGCGACAGCATCCGAGCCGAAGAACTTGCCGATACCTTTGGCCATTTTCATACGCTGCTGATCTGACGCCGTTGCAAAATTTTCCAGATAATTGCTGTTCAGAACAACACCACCCGGGACCGGGAATCCTGCCTTGGACAGTTGCGACAAACGCAATGCCTTATTCCCTGCTTGCCCAAGTAAACGGGTATATCTCAGCGGAATGACACCACCATAAAAGTTGGTGACAACGACCCGCTGGACGCTGCCCGATAGTTTGTCTGTCATTCGACCAAACACACCCGTCACATAAGCGCGTTGTATGAACAGAAGACCAAGGGCGATAATCAGATAAATAGCGCCGGCAGCACTTAGCTGTAAGATCAGCAGCCCAAGCACTGGAAACCCTATCGCCCATGACATGATAGCGCGCCGCCGAGTGGTTCCGATGGCCAGTTGCAAATAGATACAGCCCAAAGTCGTGGCGAGCGCGGGTAACACGTAAAGCGGATCGGCCGCCCCAAGATCGCCCAGCCATCCGAACCCGGGTTGGCCAATGCCCGCACGTTGCACCGCCGACAGGCCCAGCATGGTGATGGGAAGAAACAAGAGAGTTAACATATTGCGGCCCGGGCTCAGGCCGTGTTTAGCGTAGTGCGCTTTTAGCGCTTCTGGCTTTCCCGCAGGATCATTTTTGTAGCATTCTTTCAGTGCCGCCAGCTCTGGTGCAATACGGGCGGTTGTTATCTGGTCGCGCTCTGCCTTGATAGCGATTGGTAAGATCAGCAAGCGGGTGGTCAACGCCAACGCAAATACCGCAAACARAAAATGGGTTTGTTCCCCCARTCTATTCAGCCCGTYCGCCRAACCGGAAATGGCACGTTGCCAGGTGCTTTGGTTTTGCTCTGCCAACCAAAGGGCAACATGGGGTTTTGTGGCTTTCGGCACAAAGTATTCCCACAGCAAAGTATAACGGCCGCGATAATCATATCCAGCCTAGGTTAACTCATACCCCAGAACTTGAGAAATAAAACAACCCCGCCGATCATAACAGGCCGCAACGATTGGTTTGTCAGGAAGGGCAGCAATCAGGCTGGCCAATTCGTCAGTTGGCGTAGCACGCATCGGCAGATTGATCGCGCCGGGCAGGTGCCCCTGCGCAAAATCGCCGGGATAGCGAACGTCAATGAACTGAACGCCCTGCTCTGCCACCAGAGTACTGACGTCGGGCGTATCGAGTAGCTGATCCCTATTTGCATAWTCGGGTATCGCGCGAAGGTCGCTTAGGGTTCGGACGGTTTCATCGGTAAAAGGCCGCCCTTCAACGATCCATTTTTCGATACCCCCGATGATAAAGCGACAATCAATTCCAAGGGCGGCCAGTTTTTCGCAGGTCTCTGAACTGCGATTGCCATTATGGCAAAGCAGGATAACCTGGCGGCCTTCGAACCGTGGATCATCGAGATCGACATCCGGAAACCTGATATGCCGGGCACCGGGAATGGTCCCCATCTGGTTTTCTGCTGTTTCGCGAACATCGATAAACAGCACGTCACCACCGGCTAACGCTTTCGCTGCTTCCTGTGTGGAAATGCTCGACTGGTCCGAAAACGACGTTTCGCGCAGGTTGGTATCAACAATCACAGCGGGGCGATTTAGGGTGGCCTGCAATCTGGACAGCCGCTCCTGTTTGGCATTCTGGTATTGGAAAATGTTTAACCCGGCCAAGATTAATGCCACGAAGAACAGCGAGGAACCAACAATCAGCATCCGCTTGCGGGCACGAATATCGTATTTGTTAACCGCACCGGCACGGCGACCAGCCAAAACCGCCCCGCCACCAATCAGTGCTGTCCCAAAGGCAAATAATTGCGAGATCGAAGCAGCTGAACCAATAACGAGCTCTGGTGAAGGAATCGCTGCCGCTGCTGTCGCGCTCAGGATGTAAACAAAGCACCCGAACAACATTCGCCCTGCCGGGTTGTTCCCAGTTTTCATCACTTTTCCCCTCTGCAAGCCCAGGAGCAGATTGGAAATCAACTGCTCAAAGTTGCCCTAAAGGGTAGAAAATGGATAAGAATTTAGCAACTCACCAGAAATGGGGAGGGCGAGGTCGCGCATCTGAAAACTGTGGCTTTGACGGTAAGCAATGCGGCGGGTGAACCACCGCATTGCTTTCGATTACTCAACTACAATTGTATAAGTGTAGCTTGATCCATCGCCGGAACTTTGGTCGCTCGGATCGGCCAAGAGCGCGATCGTAGGCCGGTATTTTCCTGCAAGTGAGCCAGCGGTGAACTGCAATTGCATCATCGAGCCTCCCCATCTTGTGCCGGGTTTTTCCACGACTTCYGCTGTTGCCTGTGAAAGCAACGGTTTGCCGTCAACATTCAGGCTGTTGATTTCCTGGCCGGTAGCCCCAGCTGGTGCTGCGCCAATGACGCCGCCAATGATCAGATCGGTATTTGGATTAAGCACACCATCGCCGTTGGTATCTTGCAGCACCAAACCACCATTGTACCGGCTTAGCGCCTCAGGGAGTTTGTACCCAATCGCGTTGATCTGCTGGGTGGATATGACGCCAGCCCCGATAACCCCATCTTTATAGGCGTATACAGTGTCGGGATCGCCATCTGGTGCCTGTCCATAAAGCATATATGTCAACGGAACAGTTCCTTCTGTCACACCCAGGACATCACCCGCRGCTACCCGTTGCCAGTTGTGGTTACGCACCCCCTGYGGGAAATTTGTCGGCAATACCTGTGCCACCGCTGTCGTCAAAAAGTCGACAGTTTCCGAACCTTCGCTAACAATGTTCCCKTCACTGTCCASAATGCGAACATRCACAGTGCCTTGRTCACCGGTATTCAAAAACGCGCTYTGCTGAAAACCGATATGGATTACCTTGATCCCGCGTTGACGGATCGGATCAGYCTTGGAACCCGGTGCAGGGGACATCAGTTTATCGACCGGCAGGCCGTCACCCGTAGGATTAATCAGAAAGATGTTTTCATCTTCTCCTTCATCAACTGTGTAACCCACGGCGGCCCCCGGCAACCCTTGTTGTGGCGTCCCCGTAACCATCATAATTGCAGCCTGCGAAATACCTATTCCCCAGTCCCGCTCAAACCCTTCGCCCATCTCAATTTCCATGCGGCCACCAGCCGGAATACCGTATCCATCCACCGCAGGGTCCATAAAGTCGGCGCCTGGCGCTTCGGCGGACTGAAGATAGACGTTGATACCCACACGGGCATTTTTAACAGTCCCGCTGGCAGACAGCGGTGCGTTTACAATTTCACTAACTATACCGCCCGCAACCGCAGGTGCCGCTGACACCAACAGTGCCAAACATATTGATCGAATTTTCATGATCTGTCCCCATTTAAGTTATGCGTAATGTTCGCACATCTTTTGATGACGGGGCTTCAATTCAGCGTGAAGAGCGTGCGGGAAAGGATCAAGCGTGATGCCGCTTTAAATCAGCCCGTATTGCCGCGCCTTATTGCGCAAAAATGGTAACCCATTGCCCATCACCTCTGCTTCATCGCGCGCCACCGGGCGCCAGACGGGCAGGCCAAAGGCGATCTCTGGTGGCATATTCAGAAAGTTCTTCATCGCCAGGCCGCCTTTAATCCAATCGCCGCCAGCGCCACAAATATTTCATCCCAATCGCAGGTCCCTGCATCGGCACAGTCCCTGTTCATTGTCCACATACTGGTGCGGGCTCCAAACCCTTCCATATCATTCATCCTTTCTTCGGRTAATAATTTAAGTAGTTCAATAAAGTAGAACTGAAGGGTGGATTGTCTGAGGGTGTTAGGCTCGTTTCAACCAGATCACATCAGCTTAGTCGTCCACCAGGTTCAATGCAGCCAGGGCGCTCACGCCCAGTCCAGTCGTTGCAAATGGCCCACCATGACACATATGCGCCCCGTCCTGCGGGTCCAGCGTATCTGACTTGGCCAAAATCTCATCTGCAAACTGCTCGGCATTGTCCTGCGGACGATACCCCAGATACTGTGCGGCAGAATTGTCAACCGGGCTGCGATCATTGGCCGACACCCCATAGGCAATGGTGAACCCGGTCACCGGCGTATCAATCGAACGCTCTACCAATCGCACCAGATCACCCCGGGACAACCACGAACCCAGCGCCCGCGGATTGGTCACTGTCGCGCAAGACAGGATGCGCAGACACACCGACTCAACCCCGCGTTTTTCCCAATACATCCGGGCCAGATCTTCGCTGAAACACTTGGCCAAGCCATAAAACCCGTCAGGGCGATGCGCCACATCCACACCGATATGCTGGTTTTTGGGATACATCCCCACCGCATGGATTGAGCTGGCATAAATCACCCGCCGCACGCCGTGCAATGACGCCGCCTCCCACACATTATATGAGCCAATGATATTTGGGCCAAGGATAGTCTCAAACGATGCCTCATCCACAAGTGCACCAAAATGCACCACCATATCCGCGCCTTCAATGATGTCGTGGATCGCGGCTTTGTCGGCCAGATCAGCCTGAACAAAGGTCTCATTCGCGCCCAGTTCACCAATGCTTTCAGAAATATCCGTGCTTACCAGCGTATCGGCCAGTTTCGACAAAGGCCCGCGCAGATAGCCGCCAAGCCGCCCSGCGGCSCCGGTTAAAACGATTTTCTTCATTTTCTTTCCTGTCATTTCATCATCTCTCTATATTATCGCTCGTTCCAAAAATGGCTCATTTCGCACAATTCGGTCGTAKCTAAAGTCACCCAGATCAAGGGTCCGGAACCCGCCATAGGTCAGTAGTTCGCTCATCCCGCGCCCCATCGCCGGGGATTGTTGCAACCCATGCCCCGAAAACCCGTTCAGGAACATGAAATTCCCAACCTCATTATGTGGTCCAATAATCGCGTTCTGGTCCAGGGTGTTGTAAGCATAATGCCCAACCCACGAATTCACTTGTCGGATCGCTTCGAACTGTGGAATGCGATTGGCAACGGCGGGCCAGACCTTTTCTTCCCAGATCGCGTGATCCATCGTGAAATCATCATACTCAACTGCCGGATCAATATCCGGCGCRCACCCGGYCAGATAGGTTTTTGGSCCGTCCTGRCGCAYATGCACACCACTGGGATCAATGGTCAGCGGCAATTCCTGWTCCAGAGGCGTTTGCGCAGAAAAGATGAAACTATAGCGCTTGCGTGGCTCCACCGGAATTTCCAGCCCGGCCATTTGGGCCGTGCGCAAAGCGCGTGGGCCAGAGGCATTCACCACATGGCCRCAGGCAATTACTTCACCCGTTTTCAACGTAACACTTTCGATTTTTGTCCCGGCAACATTACGCGTCATCGCCACCACTTCGTTAGACACATATTCCGCGCCGCGCTCGCGTGCGAGCCGTCGGAACCAGTCGAAAACCGTTCCCCCATCCCAATAACCTTCGTCGATCAGGTTGTGGCTGCCGAGAATTATATCATCGAGATTGTAGAACGGATAATCCCGCGCAATCTGTTCAGGGTTACGCAATTGTGTCCCTGCCCCAGCCTTTGCCTGTATTTTCTGGTTGGCRCGCAACAGTTCRGCAAAGGCGTCCGTGTTCGCAAGATACAGGTAACCGTAGCTTTGAATATGCAACTCTGGCACCCGCTCATCGCCCATCATCTCGCGGATGTTCTTAATGAAATCAGCGGCGTATTGTGAGCATTTCACATTGATTTCATTGGAAAACTGCTGGCGAATRCARCTGTTGGTATGGGCTGTTGAACACATCTCATAGCTTGGRTCCCGTTCCACCACCAACACCCGGCCCTGAAAGTCCGGGTTATTCATCAAGAACCACGCCGTCGAAGACCCCAGCATCGCGCCGCCGACAATAACCACGTCATAGGAACTGTGATTGGGACSCGCRAYCATCAGACAACCTTGCCGTTTTTCACCGCGTCCAACACTTCGGCCACCTCRGCGKCGCTCAGGCCRTAAACCGACATTGCCACCTCAGCCGAGATATACTCAAGCGCCAGATCACGCCGCACATCGGCCCGGTCGCGCCCGGCCGGGTCGCCGTAACCAGCACCGCCGGGGAACGCCAGCATCACACGCTGGYCATGGGGYACAAACTGTTTGCCCTTGCCTTTCATCGCCGAGCCATCACTGCGCGCAATCCGCGTTGGCGCACCGTTAYGCCCGCCCATCCGTCCCCGCGCCGGATGATCTACCCGATCGAACATCGCCTGAAAGTCAAACTCATACCCTTTGGCCGCACCGACCTCCATGTACTGCCCTAACCCGCCGCGATATTTTCCGGCACCACCGGAATCSGCACGCAATTCTTTGCGCCAGATTATGACCGGGCCGGTGTGTTCCGTTGCCTCAATCGGCATGGTCATCACGCCGGATGGAAACGCCGTGGCATTCATCCCGTCTAATGTAGGTCGCGCGCCTGATCCGCCGGAATTGAACGTCAGAACCTCTGCGCGTATGSCSCCCTCGGGWGCGGCCCGATCAGAACGGGGGCGCAGGGACACCTGAAAATTACACAGACAGCCCGCACCTTCGGCTGGCACGGTGTTCGGCAGGATTTTATCAAGTGCCGCAAACACCGTGTCCGGGATCATATGCCCAATCACATGGCGCAGCGCCACCGGGGCCGGATGCAGTGCATTTACAATCGTATTCTCAGGCGCGGTGATTTCGAATGGCGCCAGCGAGGCGGCGTTGTTGGGGATATCCGGTGCAATAGCGCATTTCAGGGCGTAACACGCATAGGCCTTGGTATAGACCATTGGCACGTTGATACCTTTTTTATCCAGCAAGGATGTCCCTTCGAAACCGCACAATATTCGGTCGGTCCGGATGTCCAACTGCACCTTAAGCGTGATGGGTCGGTCATATCCGTCAATCGTCATCTCACCCGACGCCTTCGCCCGGGGTAACGCGGCGATACACTCCAAAGTTGCGCGGCGAGAATTCTCTAAGATGAATTCGGCTATTCCGGTCAGGTCTGGCAGCTCAAACTCGACCATCATATCAACCAACCGGCGATGACCGATCTCATTGCAGGTCGCCAGGGCGTAGACATCGCCAACCAGCTGATCCGGCTCACGGACATTACCGCGAATGATCCGGATCAGGGTTTCGTCAACTTTACCCTGATCGACCAGCTTCATGATCGGAATGTACAGGCCTTCTTCATAGACCGAGGCCGCATCCGCGCCGAACCCGCGCCCGCCAATGTCGACGATGTGCGCGGTGCAGGCAAAGAACCCGACCAGTGCACCCTTGTGAAACGACGGCGTAACCACGGTGATGTCGTGCAAATGGCCGGTGCCCTCCCACGGATCGTTGGTGATATAGACGTCACCGTCCAGGATGTTTTCGCGCCCGATACGGCGGATGAAATGCGGTACAGCATCCGCCATCGCGTTGACGTGTCCCGGTGTGCCGGTGACGGCCTGCGCCAGCATTCGACCCTGAACATCATARACCCCGGCGGACAGATCACCYGCCTCRCGGACCGACGTTGAAAATGCRGTGCGCACCAGGGCCTGYGCCTGTTCCTCGACCACGGAAATCAGGCGGTTCCACATGACCTGATATGAGACTGTAGATGGGGTCATGCGCGCGCGCCCGTGACCGATATGTCGATACAGCCATCTGATTGCCGTATCGCCCGGCAACTGGATGRCAGAAWGATAGTRGTTTCATCTTCAGTTATGATGGCCGGCCCATTGACCGTATTGCCTGTCTCCAGTGCTTCGCGCTGCATAATCGCGGATTGCACAGGTTTCCCAAGAGCCGCATCAAAGACCGGRCGGCTTTCATTGCTGGTGAYTTCAACATCGGTCTCGGCCAACGTAATTTGGTCAACGGGCGGCACCAACGTCGTTGCATTCACTGCCCAGACAGTGATTTCCACGTCCATACCGGTGACGACCCGGCCAAACAGYGCCTTGTAATCTGCTTCAAACAATCGGTGGAATGTATCAGAATCCGGCGCTTTTGCCTGTTCTTGACTTAAGACCACGGGGATTTCCCAACCCTGCCCGGTGTAGCGCATATAGACTTTGAACTCGGGGATAATATCGGCCTGCGCATCGCAAGAGCGCACGAATTGTGTCGCCTCGGTTTGCAAAYCGTCCATCAAACTGCGCACYGCMTCYGGATCRAATTCTGACARACGCATGTAAATGCTGCGATTKGCCTCAAAACTGAACGGCGCGCGCAGGAACCCGATGGCRGACCCGACMCCAGCCCCSGGCGGCACCAGAAACCGGCCAACACCCAGCTTTTCRCATAGCCGCCCSGCGTGCARAGGSGCSGCRCCACCAAAAGCAATCATGGTRTATTCCGCCAGATCCTCGCCATTTTCAACCGCATGAACCCGGGCAGCATTGGCCATGTTTTCGTCAACCACTTCCGCCAGCCCAAAGGCGGCCTCTTGCGCGTCCATATCCAGCGTTTCACCCAGCACGGTTTCCAGTGCGCTCGCCGCACTGGCAGCGTCCAGTTTGATTGTCCCACCGGCAAAATTTTCTGCGTCCAGTTTGCCCAGCACCAGATCGGCGTCGGTCACTGCCGGGCACGTCCCGCCGCGCCCATAACAAGCCGGGCCCGGTTCTGAACCCGCCGATTCAGGGCCAACCCGAATTTGCCGCATCGCATCCACATGTGCCAGTGACCCGCCACCRGCCCCKATTTCGACCATGTCGATAACCGGGATTGAGATCGGCATCCCAGAGCCTTTTTTGAACCGATAGGTGCGGGCRACTTCGAACACACGGCTGGTTTTCGGGGATTGGTCTTTGATCAGGCAAATTTTGGCCGTGGTGCCGCCCATGTCAAAGGACAACACCTTGTCCAACCCATAACGCGCCGCGATATGGGCGGCGAAAACCGCACCACCCGCTGGCCCGGATTCAACCAGACGCACCGGGAATTCCGCGGCACTTTCCAACGAAATGATACCGCCACCGGAATGCATCAGAAAGATCGGGCACTCGGCCCCGACCTCTTGCAGTCGTCCTTTTAGTCGCCCCAGATAGCTTTTCATCAATGGTTTAATATAGGCGTTGGCAACCACGGTATTGAACCGTTCRTAYTCGCGCATCTGTGGTGARACTTCGCTGGACAAAGACACCATCGCCTTAGGTATTTTGRCYTCRATCACCTCGCGCACCATCTGTTCGTGWTCGCCGTTCAGATAGGAATGGATCAGACCCACTGCGATGCTGTCAAACCCGGCRACGCAAATTTCATCRACCAACYGTTCCACTTCTTCCCGTTCAAGTGGGATAAGCACTTCCCCTGTCGCGCTGATGCGTTCGCGTACCACATAGCGATGCTGGCGTGGCAACAGCGGATCAGGCAGTTTCAGGTTCAGATCGTATTGTTCAAACCTGCTTTCGGTGCGCATTTCGATGACATCGCGAAACCCTTGCGTGGTGATCAACGCCGTGCGCGCACCGCGGCGTTCAATCAATGCATTGGTGGCCAAAGTTGTGCCGTGGATGATCTGGGTGATGTCAGACATCGCAATCGCGCCCTGCTGGCAGACCTCTTGCATGCCCTGAATAATTGCATCTTCCGGGGCGCTATAAGTTGTTAATACCTTGGCCGAAAATTGYTTTGGCCCGACTTCGACAACCACGTCGGTGAAGGTTCCGCCGATATCCACGCCCATCTGAATCGAAGGCTTACCCATGTGGCTGTTGGACTCCAAAAAAGTGCTGCATTTCAGGCACGCTAAAACGAGACGACCCGCTTCTGCAATTGGATTCGGCACCTGACACATAAAGTTCTCTGGCCAGATCCCCAGAAACATATCCGTATGTTATCGGCCCCTTTCGGTGATGACCTGTGCTCCTAGAACTCCTCCGGAATGATGTAGGAGGGTCCGCCCAACCAATAGACGGACGAATGAAGAAACGATTCACCGACGAACAGACCATCCAGATACTGAAGGAACAGGAGTCTGGAGAGCGTAAGGCGGCTTAAATGAGCACCCGGAGCGGAACAAAACGCGACAGCTCTACCTTGTGGCGAGTCGGGTTTGTGGCGTGAACATCTCTGGACATTGGGGAACGCCCGAAAACAAGGTGATTTAGGAGACCAAAAAAATGAAAAAGCTTAGTGATTTCTCACTAAGCCMTTGAATTCTTTGGCGCGCTGGGGAGGATTCGAACCCCCGACCCCTTGATTCGTAGTCAAGTACTCTATCCAACTGAGCTACCAGCGCGCGGACAGGCGGGATGTAACGATACCTTTTGGTGATTGCAAGAGCAGAATTACTCTGCGGCTTCGTCCAGCACCATTATGGTTTTTGGCAGACAGATTGAAAAGCTGGTTCCCGTTTCGCTGGTGTCTACCAATTCGAGGCGACCGCCGTGGCCGCGAACCAGTTCGGCGGCGATTGCAAGGCCTAGCCCGGTGCCTTCTTTGCGCGTGCCGCCCTGAAACGGCTGGAAAAGGTGATCCAATGCACGGGGGGGCAATCCGGGGCCGGTATCGCGTACAATAATCGACCAGTTGGCATCATCCTCTTTGGCTACTATTGAAATCTCTCCGGCTGCGCCGCTGGCGATGATTGCCTGACGGGCGTTGCGGATCAGATTGGACAATACGCGGTATAACTGTTCTGGGTCTGCGCGCACGATCATTGCGCCGGGTATGTCTTCTGCATAGCTGATGTCGTAATTGCCAGCCGCCAGTCGTTCGCTTTCGACAACATCATTCACGACTTCTGCAAGGTTGATCCGGTCAAGTGCGGGGGGCGCTTCTTCGGCTTTTCCGAACGCCAAGGTGGATTCGCACAGGTTGACGGCCCGCGATATGGATTTTAGCAATTTTGGCACGGTCCGCTGGACATAGGGATCATTGCTTTGTTCCATACGGTCGGTGAATAGCTGAGCGGTTGTCAGGATGTTTCGCAAATCATGGCTGATTTTCGCAACGGCCCCGCCAAGCTGGGCCAGTCGTTCTTTTTGTTTCAGCGCGCTTGTTAATTGTGTCTGCATCAGACGCAGCGCCGCTTCTGCTTCCCTAATTTCGATAACACCCGCCGAGGGTTCTATTATCCGTCGGGCATCCTCCGGTGCCTGGGCGTAAGAGCTCATAGCGCTAACGACGCCTTTGATCGGTTTAACGATGAAATAGCGCACCGCAAAGAATAGCAGGAAGGCGGTCAAAACCGATATGACTGCCGAGAGCGCCAGGATACGCAGGCCATAGTCAATCATTGCCGCGCGCAGCGGGCCGGTTGCCATTGTAACCTCTATTAACAGCCCGGCCTGTTGAATCGGGTGGCCAATAACCCGGATTACATGATCTGCGGGTTCCAGCAGGCGTTTAACGGCGTCCTGTATCAGACGCATTGGTCCTGCATCCCTCAGGTCGTAGGTTTGGGTGATCGTAAATGGCGTGTTGGTTGAGAGCATCAACTGGCGCACCTGATCGCGCACCAAAACAACATTGAACACGCCAGCATTCTGCAAAAGCTCAATTTCCAGCTCTTCCTCGATCATATCGTTGGCCAGCAGCGCCAATGATGCGATTTGCGCCCGTTCCAGGCGCAGCAACAGGTAATCTTCGCGAAATCGCGCCACAGAGGGCACAAAGATCAATATTTCTGCCAGCATGACGAACACTGCTGTCAAAATCAGGAATCTGCCTGAAAGTGAGTTCAGAAACATATTTTACCCGTCGTTATGGTTGTTAAGGCAGTACTTTTTGCACAAACCCAACAATCCGTTTCACAATAGAACTATCAAATAACCGCGGTGAGAAATAGGCCCCTGCGGCGCGCTTGTTGATTTCGCCCAAAGTTGGATAGGGCGCAACCATCGCTGCTACGGCTGACATTTTCAGATTATTGGCGATGACCAGTGCCCAGACGCCRATCAATTCKCCAGCAGACGCACCAACAATGCTTGCGCCTACGGGGCGGCCTTTGACGATCATCACCTTAATCARGCCGGTGGTTTGCCCGGAGGCAATCGCGCGGTCATTTTCAGCGTATTTGAACCGAACGACCTCTAGTCGGTCACCATGGACATCGCTTGCCTGGGCTTCGGTCAGCCCGATCTGAGCCAGTTCCGGGTCAGTGTATGTTACCCAGGGGATGTGGCTGGTCTTGGCTTTTGCAGGCAGRCCAAACAGCATTGATCGAGCAATCACCCCGGCGTGGTATCCGGCGACATGGGTGAATTGCAGGCCGCCCACCACGTCACCGATTGCATAAACTTTTTTGTTGGTGGTGCGCAGGCCCGCATCGACCTTGATTGCTCGGTCGAATTCGATGCCTGCCGACTCTAGACCCAGATCGTTGATGTTTGCTTTACGTCCGACGGCCATCAAAATATGGCTGCCTTTGAACACCCGACCGTCCTGCACTTCGATTTCCACTGCCCCTGCTTTGCCGCGGACTTCTTTGGCCATGGCGTCTTCGGCAATTTCAATTCCTTCCGCGCGCAAGCGGTCCAGTACGATTTTTGTCAGTTCCGGGTCGTCTTTTCCAAGGGCTTTTAGGCCTTCAATCACCGTCACTTTTGAACCAAGGCGAATATGCGCCTGTGCCATTTCCAAGCCAATCGGACCGCCGCCGACTACCAGCAGGTGTTTGGGTTTTTCGCGCAAATCAAAGATAGTTTCGTTGGTATCATATGGCACTTTATCCAGGCCCGGAATTGGCGGCACCAACGGCGAAGAACCTGTGGCGATCACAAACCGGCGCGCGGTGATCACCGTATCACCGGCTTGAACTTCGGTTGCGGATATGAAGCGGCCAAATTCGCGGATGACGTTTACACCGAAACCTTCGAACCGTTCCTGACTATCTGCGGGGGCAATGGTCTCGATCACACGCTGAACATGGTCCTTGGCCGCACCATAATCCACTTTTGGCTTTACCGGAGTGACGCCGAATTCAGCGCCACTTTGCATGGCGTGGGCGTGTTTGCCTGCCGCAATCAGTGCCTTGGAGGGAACGCAGCCRAAATTCAGACAGTCGCCACCCATTTTGTGGCCTTCCAGCAATACGACGGATGCCCCCATTTGTGACGCACCGGCTGCCACTGACAGCCCGCCAGAACCTGCGCCAATGACACAGATATCGGTCTTGATACGGTTCATTTACTGGTTACCCTTCTTACGGAATGCTTTGATCACGATTGGTAGTGCAGCAAGCGCAGAAAGACCAAGAATCGGGAACAGGATCTGTGGTTCGAAAATTATGCCTAAGTTTGGTGTTTCACCACGTTCGAACACTTCGCCAAGCCCGGCACCGACGGATGTGTAAACCACGCCACCGGGGATGATGCCAATGAATGTTGTAACCACAAAGCGCCACAGGCTGACCCCGACCAAAGCAGGAATCAGGTTGGCGACGAAAAAAGGTACTGCTGGCACAAGGCGCATCAGAAAAAGAACCGACCACTGGTTCTCATCAATGCCGTCTTTTATCCGCTTCACAGCACCGTCTGATGCTTCCATCTTAGCGGCGAGGCGTTCACCAAACCCCCATTTGGCGGCAAGAAAGATCAGGGTCGCGCCGGTTGTGGCGGCAACGACGTTGAAAAGAGCGCCCGGAAATGTCCCGAACAGGAAGCCACCGGTGAGCGTGGCAATGGTTGCGCCGGGCAGCGAGAAACCGACAATGCCGACATAAATGGCCATAAATATCAAAGCAGTGCCAAGATAGTTTGCGTCCCTGAAGGCTATCAATGCTTCGCGGTTGTCGCGCAAGGCTTCAAACGAAATGTAATCGCGCAGCGTAAAGAATCCGACGGTCGCAACGACCATGATGGCCAGCACCGGAATTGCACGTAAAAGGGCACTCTTTTGCGCTGGTTGGGAAATATCAGTCATATCTTTGTCCTGCATAGGGTCCTCTGTGTTGCGGCTAACATGCCTATGCCTGGCCCATACAAACAGACCGATCACGCGCGCTTGATCATTGGTGAGCATTTCTGCCAGTATTTATGTACCTTGTGGGCTGAACTGAAACATTGGGCCACCCTTTTTCTACGCAAATTGTTGCAGAAATCACGACAGATGCGAATTGACAGAACCCCTGCGACAGCCTAAAGGACGGACTTCGAACATTGCGGCCTTCGAATCTGTGTTGGATTTGGGCCGAGGAAGACGGAGACACCGCTATGAAGCGTACATTTCAACCCTCGAACCTGGTTCGCAAACGGCGCCACGGGTTTCGTTCGCGTATGGCCACGAAAGCCGGGCGCAACATTCTGAACGCGCGCCGCGCCAAGGGTCGTAAAAAACTTAGCGCCTAAACGCTCGCCGAAAGGCATTTGGAAATGAAACCGCCGGAGGCAACTGTAGCAGGCAAACCAGCCAGTGCTGCATCAGCGCCACCGGCGGTTTCCGTTTGTCTGGAAGTTATGCGCAATCGCGCCAATTTTTTGAAAGCAGCCAACGCCCGCCGTCTGGCGACACCTGGTTTTGTCATTCAGGCGCGAAAACGATCCCCCGGCGAAGCCAAGGATGGCATCCGTATTGGTTATACCTGTTCCAAGAAGGTCGGAAATGCCGTCGCGCGGAATCGTGCAAAGCGAAGACTTCGGGAAATTGCCAGAAAAATCTTGCCGGTATATGGGGTTGCGGGCTGGGATTATGTTTTGATAGGCCGTGCTGGCTCAACAGCAAACTATCCGTTTTTAGACATGTGTGAAGACTTGCAAAAAGCTCTGGCGAAATTACATCAGGGCAGACCATGACTCCTTTTGCACATATCGTTGCGCTACCAGTTCGCGCCTACCGCCTGCTTTTTTCGCCTTGGGTTGGAAATAGTTGCCGGTATCAGCCGACTTGTTCGGCCTATGCGCTGGAAGCACTGGAAAAGCACGGTGCGATCAAAGGTAGTTGGCTGGCGGCACGACGCGTTGGCCGTTGTCACCCATTGGGTAGCGACGGCTTTGATCCCGTTCCTGAGACCCRGGATAAATCAGATACTTAAAGTTCCGCCAACTTCCTGCATGGTRAAACAAAACATTTGACGTAAATGCACTGTAAGTTCCCCCGTTCCATTAACGCTACAAATATCTGAACGCCTCTATCTTTGGCTGGATTCCGCGGATGTACCGTGGGAAATTCAAAGGCAGTATCCGTGATGGCAGGTATTTCGCAAAATATCCGAACTCTTCAAAATCGATTACGGGCCCTACTGTCCGGGCCTCAGACATTTGCCTTTTTACCGGCTCTGACACTGGGTGGTTACTGGTTCGGAGGCGAAGGWGTATTGTTGTTCCTGGCGCTGGCTTTTCCGGCAGCATTTGCAGTTGCCGGGTTGTTTTCCGGTACCGGCCCGGCCTGGTCAGCGGCCAGAGACCGTGAAACTGAACTGCATTTGCGCGGGTCCGCCGAAAAAGCAATCCGCGAAATACTAGCGACAGAGAATATTACCGGCATGACCACGGCGGCCATTGCAATTGCTCTGGACGATTTTGACACATTAGAGCGCCAGTACGGCACTAAGGCGGCTTCTACMATCATGAAGCAGACTGCCGGAAGGCTAATCACAACCTTGAGGGAAGCTGACAAAGTGGTGCGGCTGGATGGTTCTCGATTTGGTATCGTACTTGGCCCGGTACGCCGCGCTGACCTTGAAACGCTGATTCAGCTGTCGGCGCGATTGCAGGCGGCCATCGCCGAACCTTTCTCAATTGACGCTACCCGCGTGTTTGTCACAATCTCGGTTGGCTTTTGCCTTACCGGTCGCGATCCGGTTGTGTCAGGCGGATCGCTGCTGGAATTCGCCGAGCGTGCTCTTGAAATAGCSCAGATAAATGGCAGCGGGTCCATTCGTTCCTATTCRCCAGAATCAAATCGTCGCGTTAAGGTCCAGTCCGTATTGCGGCGCGATGTTTCCACAGCGTTGGATACCGGGCAAATTATTCCCTGGTTCCAGCCCCAGATATCAACAAGAACAGGAAAGATTACTGGGTTTGAAGCTCTCGCGAGGTGGGCGCATCCGGAGCGAGGATTAATTTTACCTGGCGATTTTTTACCCGCAATTGATGAACTGGGCCTTCAGGAAAGACTTAGTGAAGTCATACTATCGGGATCATTATCTGCCCTTCGGCAGTGGGATAAGTCCGGTTTCAATATCCCAAACATCGCAGTGAATTTTGCCAGTGCAGATTTATCAAATCCGAAACTTTGCGAAAAGATATGTTGGGAACTTGATCGTTACGAACTCACTCCGGAGCGGCTATGCGTCGAAATCCTTGAAAATGTCGTTGCTGATTCTCAGGATGATATGATTGTTCGATCTATTCAGCAGCTTGTAGAAATGGGGTGTAAAGTGGACTTGGACGATTTCGGCACGGGTCACGCCTCTATCGCCAACATCCGGCGCTTTGCTGTTCACCGGATCAAAATTGATCGCTCATTCATTACCCGAATTGATCGGGATATAGAGCAGAAAAACATGGTTGCGGCTATTTTGACGATGGCGGATCGACTTCAGATCGAATCGCTCGCAGAGGGCGTCGAGACAATTGAAGAGCATGCAACGCTAACGCAGCTTGGCTGCGGTCATGTTCAAGGATTCAGCATCGCCAAGCCAATGCCTTATGCAAAAACTGAAGCGTGGATTTCTTTGTTTAATTCCAAACAGACGGACGCGGCAAAAATCGGACAAAAAGCCAGTTAAGGGGCGAGCTTGCGGCCCCACAATCGCCCAATGCCTGTTGACATTCCCCGCCCTGCCCTGTTGAACACCCTGACCCGAAAATGGACAGGYGGTAGGTCTAAATGGACGATCAAAATAAGAACCTAATCCTAGCCACCGTGCTCAGTTTCATGGTTATTCTGGTCTGGTTCGTGCTGTTTCCGCCAGATCAGCCAAATATCGATCCGAACGCAAATGCCACCGCTACAGAATCAGTTCCGATTGCGATCAACCCCGCTGATCAAGCCGCCGCCAGTGTAAATTCTGCACCTGTTGAGGAAACCCCCCTTGCATCAGCCCCACGGGTTCAGATTGATACGGACAGTCTATCTGGAAGCATCTCGCTTGCGGGTGGGCGGATCGATGATCTTTCCTTAAAGGGTTACCGCGAAACGCTTGATCCAAACAGTGAAAACGTCACCCTGCTAAAGCCAGTAGGTGAGGATGAGGCCTATTATGCCCTGTTTGGCTGGGCCCCCGGAGGCGAACTGGGTTTTGCAGATGTGCCGGGGGCAAACACCCTTTGGCAGATTACCAGTGGTGAAACACTAACCACCAYGACACCCCTGAGCCTGAGCTGGGATAACGGCAACGGTCTTTTGTTTCGGCGCACAATTTCTGTGGATGAGGACTATCTTTTCACCGTTGTTCAGGAAGTAGAAAATAAGACGTCGGCTACCGTAAGGATGGCCCCCTACGCCGAGCTGGTCCGGGAAGGTGAACCAAGCGATCTAAAGGGCTTTTTCATCATCCACGAAGGTGCCATTCGCCAAACCGGCGAAGAAATGAATGAGTTCAAGTACAAGAAACTGCGCGATTTTGACCCTGACGAAATTTGGGGGCCTAATTCTGACGTGGTGGAGGTTGCAAGCAACGGTTGGGTTGGGTTCACCGATCATTACTGGATGTCGATGCTTATCCCGGCAGCGGATCAACCATTCACATCAGTCCTGCAATACAACTCCAATAACGATTTCTACAAATCCATCGCCAGAGCTGAAACCCAAAACATTCAACCTGGCCAATCCGTGTCAATTTCAACCCAGCTTTTTGCTGGCGCGAAAGAATGGCAAACGATCCGGAATTATGAAAGCCAGAGCGGCATCTACCGTTTCATAGACACTATCGACTGGGGCTGGTTCTTTTTCCTGACCAAACCAATTTTTGCTGTTTTGCATTGGCTGAGCGGGATCATCGGAAACATGGGTTGGTCGATCATCGCGCTTACCCTGGTTATCAAAGCTATTCTATTCCCCCTTGCATACAAATCTTACGTATCGATGGCGCGAATGAAAGAGCTGCAACCCGAAATGGAGAAGCTTAAGGAGAAGGCCGGAGACGACAAGCAGAAGCTGCAAAARGATATGATGCTGCTGTACAAAGAGAAAAAAGTTAATCCGGCTGCCGGCTGCCTTCCAATTGTGATGCAAATTCCGATATTTTTCTCACTTTATAAAGTAATCTTTGTTACCATAGAATTGCGCCACGCCCCGTGGATCGGTTGGATCAGGGACCTTTCTGCACCCGACCCATCCTCTATTTTGAACCTTTTTGGCCTGCTCCCCTACGACACGCCTGATCCCAGCTCATTCCTGTTCATTCTGTCGCTAGGTGTGATGCCGATTATTTTGGGTATCTCGATGTGGCTTCAGCAAAAACTGAACCCAACACCAACCGATGCAACTCAGGCGATGATATTCGCGTGGATGCCCTGGGTATTCATGTTCATGCTGGGCCGATTTGCCAGTGGCTTGGTGTTGTACTGGATCGCCAACAACACAATTACGTTTACCCAGCAATATCTGATCATGCGCAGTCATGGTGCCAAACCGGATGTGTTCGGGAATATTTTGAAAGGCTTTAAACGCAAGAAAAGCGAACCCAAATGACCGGCCGTGTCGCCGATATCTGGCGGCACCCGATCAAAGCCCATGGCCGGGAATCGCTGAACCAGGTTGATCTGACCAAAGGGCTGACGATGCCCTGGGATCGGGTTTGGGCTGTAACCCATGAACAAACCAAGGCGGACGGATCCGAATGGGCGCATTGCGCGAATTTTACCAGGGGCGCTAAGGTTGCTTCTTTGCAAGCGATCAATGCGCAACTGGATGAAGACAACAGAGAGATCACACTAACCCATCCTGATCGACCTAACCTGACTTTTTGCCCAGACAGAGATGTGTCCGAATTTCTGGAATGGGTGCAGCCGCTGATGCCYGCAGATCGTGCGGCTTCGATTGATATTGTTTCAACTCCAAATCGTGGCATGACGGATTCAGATTTTCCTTCAATCAGCTTGCTTAACCTAGCGTCCAACGCACAGGTTGAACAGCGTCTGGGGCAGACCCTGTCAATGGAACGCTGGCGTGGAAATATCTGCTTTGATGGGTTTCCGGCGTGGGAAGAATTTGACTGGATTGGCAAACAGCTGCAGATCGGCTCAGCAGTTTTAGAGATACGCGAACGCATTGGCCGTTGTCTGGCTACGACGGTAAATACCAAATCGGGAAAACGTGATGCGGACACGCTTGGAACTTTGAAACAAGGCTGGGGCCACACGGATTTCGGCGTTTATGGGTATGTTATAGAACCGGGAAGCGTTAAGATTGGCGACAAAATTGAGCTGATCACATGACACTAGCATTTCCGAWAGCTGAGCAATCTGATGCGGCACTTGAAAAGGGCCGCCTGCTATTTGCGCGCCCTACCGAGTTCCTCAAGGGCGTTGTTGCGATGGATGGTCTGCCGTCGGCTGACCGGATGGAGGTTTGTTTTGCCGGACGTTCCAATGTTGGCAAATCAACGCTGATCAATGCGCTGACCGGGCGCAAGGCACTGGCAAGGGCGTCCAATACACCGGGGCGGACGCAGGAAATAAATTTCTTCATGGCGTCGGACGATCATTATCTGGTCGACCTGCCCGGCTATGGATACGCGAATGCGCCGGTGAAAGTTGTCGAAAAATGGCAGCAGTTGCTGAAAAATTATCTTTCCGGGCGCCAGACCCTGCGACGTGCTTTTGTTCTGATTGATGCGCGCCACGGGGTTAAGAAAGTGGATGAAGAAATTCTTCAGCTTCTGGATCGTTCAGCCGTGACTTTTCAGTGCGTTTTGACAAAAATGGACAAGGTCAAGGATGTTGACCGCGAGAATGTCTTGGCGCAGGTGCGCGGCGCGTTGTCGAAACACCCAGCGGCCTATCCTGAGATCGTTTTGACTTCGTCAGAAAAGGGCGATGGTATTGCCACATTGCGCGCAATTATTGCAGGGTTGGAATAGCGGGTTTGGCAATCTAGTATTGCCAGAGATTTAACCATGAAGAAGCAAGATGCCATGAACCGCGACTGGATCGCCACCGCCCGGACCCTTTCACAGGCGTTGCCCTTGTTGCAGCGCTATGATGGCGCGACGGTGGTGATAAAACTGGGTGGCCATGCCATGGGCAGCGACGACGCCATGGAAATCTTTGCGCGTGATGTTGTGCTGATGCAGCAGGTCGGTATCAACCCGGTGATCGTCCATGGTGGCGGGCCGATGATCAACAGGATGTTGGAAAAGCTGGGCATTAAATCCAAGTTTAAAGATGGCAAACGGATAACCGACGCAGCGACCATGGAAGTGGTCGAAATGGTTTTGTCGGGCTCTGTGAACAAACGGATCGTACAGGCGATCAATGCGCAGGGAGGTAAGGCTATCGGTCTTTCCGGGAAAGACGCAAATTTGATGGTGTGCGAATTTGAAGACCCGGACCTGGGGTTTGTAGGAAAGCCAACCAATATTAGCCCCGACTTTTTGCGCAACCTTGCGGATGCCGAAATAATTCCGGTTATCGCCCCGGTCGGCGCTGGTCAGAACGGTGAAACATTTAACGTCAATGGTGACACGGCTGCGGGCGCGATTGCCTCGGCGCTTAAGGCTGATCGATTATTGCTGTTGACTGACGTTGCCGGGGTGAAAGACCAAAATGGCGATGTGATGACTGATCTTGTTGCGGATCAGGTTCGTCAGCTTACGATAGACGGGGTAATCACCGGCGGCATGATCCCTAAAACCGAGACGGCATTGGCCGCACTGGACGGCGGCGTGCGCGCAGTGGTCATTCTGGATGGACGAGAACCAAATGCCTGTTTGCTGGAACTATTCACCGAACAGGGTGCTGGTTCGCTTATTCGCAGCTAGATCACGGTTTCGTTGCCCCGGTTGCGACGTGGCAGAATTCGCACTAATTCTTCGCCATGGAAAATGAAGCAACATACCGACTTGGCGTATTTGTCGTTCTGTTCCTGCTATTTGCAGGGCTTGAAACACTGTTCCCAAGAAAAGCACGTACTCAGCCGCGCCCAACCCGTTGGTTCACCAACTGGGGATTGATCATTATTGATTCAGTKGCCCTKCGCCTCATGGCCGTTGTAATCCCCTTGTTAGCCGTAGGTGCCGCGATCGACGCCGGTAACAAAGGTTATGGCCTGTTCAATCAGGTCGACTGGAACATTTGGGTTGAGGCGGTGCTGGTTATCCTGTTGTTCGATTTTGCGATTTGGTTTCAACACCTTATCACCCATAAAATCCCRCTGCTCTGGCGSYTRCACMGGGTGCATCACGCAGATCGGGATATTGATGTCACGACGGCKATCAGGTTTCATCCGRTTGAAATTTTACTGTCAATGTTGCTGAAAATCGGGCTGGTTTATCTTATCGGTCCGGCGGCATGGGCGATTATTGCGTTCGAAATTATTTTGAACGGCACAGCCATGTTCAATCACGCGAATATCAAACTGCCGCTTGGCCTTGATGCAGCGGTGCGCAAAGTTTTGGTTACCCCGGACATGCACCGTGTTCATCACTCGGATAAACGATCCGAGCATGACAGCAATTATGGATTTTCCCTGAGCATTTGGGATCGGATATTTGGCACCTATATTGCGCAACCGGAAGACGGGCATGAGGACATGACCATTGGGTTGCAATGGCAGGATGATGCGCCTTCGAAACTGGGGTGGAGCCTGTTTTTGCCATTTCAGAAGAAGTAAGATTGCGGCTTTCGGGCMTAGGATATTTCCGCCATTCTTTGGGATATGGTTGATCTAAGCGAAATCATTAATGCAGCCCGAAAGCATTACCTTGATGTTTTTGGTGTTCTTGCGGCTTTGCCGGATGACCCGGTGCCAGATGGCACAAAGTCYMTTGTATTGCTTGGMCCACWCGAGCCGGGGTTCTGGTCTCATTTCACAGATCAGCCTGAGTTCAGCGRCCAACAATCCGATCCGATAGACGGCTGGTCATCGCGTGTCATTACGCAGCTGGCCGCCGATCTAAATGGCGCTGCAATTTTCCCGTTCGGTGGCCCGCCCTATGCGCCGTTCATATCCTGGGCGCTGCGGTCCGGACGGGCGTGGAATTCGCCTGTTTCGCTGCTGGTGCATGACACCGCGGGCCTGTTTGTATCCTTTCGCGGGGCAATTGCGCTGCCCTATGCCTTGCCACCGGCTTTGGCGGGTTCCAGCCCGTGTGACAGTTGTGCAGGGCAGCCTTGTTTGACCGCTTGCCCKGTMRKKGCRCTRACMSSYAMYGGWTACGAYCTKARKACYTGCCACGAMTWTCTGGASAMARAYSCCGGKMGGARYTGYWTGGAYGCTGGCTGCGCCGTGCGACGTGCTTGTCCCTTATCCAAAACCTATGGCAGACTTACTGCTCAGTCGGCCTATCACATGAAAGCCTTTCACAAATGACCCTACGTTTAATCCTGATGCGCCATGCCAAATCCGACTGGGATACACCAGCGGACGGTGACTTTGCCCGCCCGCTTAACCAACGCGGGCGAGAAGCGGCGACGAAAATTGGCAAGTGGCTGGCATTGCACGGATACCTGCCGGATCTGGTTTTGTGTTCGTCGGCTGAGCGAACGCAGGAGACCTATGGTCGGGTTGCGGATGAAATCGGTGGAAATCCRCGGGTTGAGTATTTGAAGGYGCTTTATCTTGCSGCGCCCGAAACGATGCTGCAGGAAATWKCCGAAGTTRCAGATGCAGAAACTGTTATGCTGGTTGCCCATAACCCGGGCAGCGCTATTCTTGCAAATGCTCTGGCGGAAGCTGCACCTGCACATCCGAGGTTTGATGATTATCCAACGGCCGCAACAACGATTTTTGAGTTTGAYGTGCAGGGCTGSAAAAATATTCGTCCCGGTATGGGGCAGGTTGTGGATTTCATTGTTCCCCGCGATCTGAATTGATCCGGGATAAGAAAAAGGCGCCCTATAGTCAGGCGCCTTTTYRGRGWYTTATGAATTAAACGCTSTRGATCAGTGGCCCAGAATCTGGCTGAGGAACAACTGAGTACGCTCCGATTTCGGATTGCCAAAGAATTCCTCTGGCTCGTTTTGCTCTACGATCTGACCCTGATCCATAAAGATAACCCGGTTCGCCACCTGACGGGCAAAGCCCATTTCGTGGGTTACAACGATCATGGTCATGCCTTCTTCGGCAAGGTCGATCATGATGTCCAGAACCTCTTTGATCATTTCCGGGTCAAGTGCCGACGTTGSTTCGTCAAACAGCATGATGCGGGGTTTCATGCACAGGCTGCGGGCAATCGCCACCCGCTGCTGCTGGCCGCCGGAYAACTGGCCGGGGAACTTATCCGCCTGTTCCGGGATTTTGACCTTTTCCAAAAAGTGCATCGCGGTTTCTTCGGCTTCTTTCTTGGGTGTTTTTCGTACCCAGATCGGCGCCAGCGTCAGATTATCGAGGATCGACAGGTGTGGGAACAGGTTGAAGTGCTGGAAGCACATGCCAACTTCGGAACGGATCTTGTCAATGTTTTTCAGGTCTGACGATAGTTCAGTCCCGTCCACAATAATCGAACCCTGCTGGTGCTCTTCCAACCGGTTGATGCACCGGATCAGCGTCGATTTACCGGAACCCGAAGGCCCGCAAACCACAATCCGCTCACCTTCGTTCACCGTCATATTGATGTCTTTCAATACGTGGAAAGCCCCGTACCATTTGTTCATCCCGGTGATTTGAATGGCGACCTCATCGGACACCTTCATTTTTGAGCGATCGATTTCGCGTTCTGCTACTTGAGACATTTATTTGGCTCCTAAACTTTAGTGTTCAGTCCTAAGCTTGCGCTCAAGATACATGGAATAACGTGACATCGAAAAACAGACGATCCAGAACAACACCGCAACAAATGCGTAAAGTTCCCAGACGATACCGTTCCATTCCTGATTGGCGCGAATGGCTGTCGACAATCCAATGGGGTCCAGCAAGCCAATGATCGACACCAGCGTGGTGTCTTTGAACAAGCCGATAAAATTGCTTACGATATTTGGGATGGAAACTTTCAGCGCTTGCGGCATGATRATAAGCCGTGTTGCCTGCCAATAATTCATCCCCAATGCGTCTGCTGCTTCGTACTGCCCTTTTGGCAACGCTGCCAGACCACCGCGGATCACCTCGGCCATGTAGGCAGAAGCAAACAGCGTCACCATGATCATCACCCGCAGAACCAGATCGAAACTGGTACCCGGAGGCATGAAGTAGTTCAGCAGGGTCGAGGCCACGAAYAACAGCGTGATCAGTGGAACACCCCGGATGAATTCGATAAAGCCCACACAGATGGTTTTCACGACGAACAGCGGTGATTGTCGCCCAAGGGCCAGCAATATGCCGATTGGCAGGGAAAGCGTGATCCCGGTGACCCCGATAAGAACCGACAGGGTGAAGCCACCAAGCTGGTCGCTGTCGATTGATTCAAGCCCAATTGGAATGATGCCATGAACCAGGTCTGCGAATCCCCCCGTTGCAAATAGCCACCAAAGAAGTGGGAGAACCATCGCGGCGATTGATGCACCAAGTGAACCAATGATCGGGCCAAGAACGGATGGCGAGAAGTAACCAATTACGAACCCRAGCATGACGCCAATTGGCAACCAGACTGAACCACCCCAGACCAGCCAAAAGGCCAGAAAAGGATAGATTGCGGTGAACATCAGCATTTTGCGCGGGAATCTGTCGAACAGCACGGGCGCGATGGCTAAGCCTAGCAGCAAAAAAGCCAGTATCGGACGCCAGTACAATGCTTTGGGATAAAACCCGAAAAGCAACTGGTTGTAGCGTTCATTTATTACSGACCAACAGGCCCCTTCTGTTCCTTCACCGTATGCCAGGGAGATAGCTTCCCGGCATTCTCTAAGCGAATTTGCAGTCCAGCTGGACTGAAACACCCATGGTAATATGCCGCTAAGGAGCGAGTAAATTAAATAGAAGGCCAGAAGCGTCAGAGCCCCGTTTCCGACGCTTGAGAACATATTCAATCGTAACCAATGGACGATCCCGGTCTCACCCGAAGGTGGTTCCTGCTCGCCGAGCATTTCGGTGCGGACATAAGAAATATCAGTCATTCTACCGCTCCTTCATTTTGATTGATTCATTGTACCAGTTCATCAGCAACGACACCGTTATCGAAATTGTGAGATAAGCGGCCATCAGTAGCATCAGGCTTTCCATCTCTCGTCCGGTTTGGTTCAGCGTGATACCRCCCAATGTACCGGTGATGTCCATGTAGCCCACGGCGATTGCCAATGATGAGTTCTTGGTCAGGTTCAGGTATTGCGAAATCATCGGCGGGATGATCACCCGCAGCGCCTGTGGCAGRACCACCAGAGACATCGTGCGACCGGGGCGCAGGCCCAGTGCAAACGCTGCTTCCGACTGGCCGTGTGACACCGCTTGGATACCTGCACGAACCGCTTCGGCAATGAAGGCCCCTGTATAGATCGACAGGGCCAACCAAAGAGCGATTAACGAATTTCGGATAACATAACCGCCAGCGAACCGGAATTTTTCCATCACCGGGTATTCAAGTGTAATAGGCTGTCCCATCACGATGAAAACCAGCAAAGCGGGAACAATCAGGATGCCCAGTTTGATCCAGAATGTAGGCAACGTCTGCCCGGTGTTGGCCTGGCGGGCTTTAGCCCAGCGRCCAAACACCAGAATTCCGATGATCGAAAGAATAAAGGTCGCAACAACAACCATTGAACCGTCGCCAAAAACCGGGCTTGGAATAAAGATACCAGCGTTTGTTATGGCTACGGAATCCCCCAGGATCATGCTGGAAGCTGGATTGTCGCCCCTGTAAGAGGCAATTTTTGGCAGGCTTTCGATTAGCACCGCCATCGTCAGCAAAATCCACAGCAATACCGGAACATTGCGCACGATCTCGATGTAAAAAGTCATGATGCGCGAAACGATCCAGTTGTTTGACAGTCGTAAAACYCCCGCCAAAACACCTATGAACGTCGCGGTGATGCACCCAAGAATCGCAACCAAGAGCGTATTCAGTATACCAACCAGTGCAGCCCGACCGTGTGTCATCTGGCTGTTGTATTCGATTATTTTTTGATTGATATCGTACCCGGCAGGTTGCGATAGAAACTTAAAATTAATTGGTTTACCCAAGGCGGCCAAATTGCTTGCTGCATTACTAAGCAACCAAGCCACCGCAAGCATGAATAGCATGAGCGCGATTACCTGAATGGTAAGTGAGCGATAACGTGAATCGTAAATTAACATGCTTAGCCGAAATGTCGGCGATGCTGTCTGGTCTGCCATAGCCATGGCGTAACCCCCTGTTGCAGATTGACCCTGTGAAGCGTCTGTTGCGAGGCGGTTTATCCGCGACTGCGCGCTGTCATCATCAATCTAAATTGTGTTGGACAAAAATATTGGGGCGCGCCGATTGGCGCGCCCCAAGTAGTTGATCAAATCAACGGAACGGAGGTGAGTAGATCAAACCACCGTTTTGCCACTGCGCGTTAAGTCCGCGAGCAAGGCCGATTGAAGTGCTTTCWCCGATRTGAGTTTCGAAGATCTCACCGTAGTTGCCGCTAACTGCAATCGCATTTTTCGCCCAATCGGAACTCAGACCAAGCATACCACCAAGGTCACCTTCGGTGCCCAGCAGACGGTTAATCTCTGGATTGTTGGTGCCGTTGGACATTTCAGCCAGATTAGCAGAAGTCACGCCCAGCTCTTCAGCTGWGATCAGTGCGTTCAAAGTCCAGCGAACGATATCGCCCCACTGGTCGTCGCCGTGGCGAACAAGCGGACCCAGAGGCTCTTTCGAGATGATTTCTGGCAGCARAATGTGATCGTCAGGCTTCTCAAATGTTGCACGAGTAGCCGCAAGACCGGATGCGTCAGTTGTGTAAACGTCACAAGCGCCGGCCAGATAGTTCTGCTGGCTTTCTGCGTTTGTTTCGATTGGAACTGGCTCATAGGACATGCCGTTTGCGCGGAAGAAGTCAGCCAGGTTCAGCTCGGTTGTTGTACCGGTTTGGATACAGATCGTTGCACCGTCCAGTTCTTTYGCCGAGGAAACAYYCAGAGCTTTKGGAACCATAAAGCCCTGACCGTCATAGTAGTTCACGCCAACAAAAGTGAACTTCAGATCAACGTCACGGCTGAACGTCCATGTGGTGTTACGGGCAAGCAGGTCAATTTCACCGGAAGCCAGCGCTGTAAAGCGTGTCTTACCAGTCAGTGGAACGTACTTGACGGCGTTTGAGTCGCCAAGTACGGCGGCTGCAACGGCACGACAAATGTCCACATCAAAGCCAGCCCAAACGCCGTTGGCGTCAGGGGCCGCAAAGCCAACAAGACCGGTGGATACACCACAGGCCAGTTCGCCTTTTGCTTTGACGTCGTCAAGCGTAGCAGCGGATGCTGAAACAGCAGCCAGACCAGCTACGGCCATTGCGCCAAAAATAATTGTCTTTTTCATATTTACCTCTTCCTGATTAGTCTGCCTTTTGCAGGCAGTAAGTCCGGCCAAGGATTGGCCAGGGGCGATAAATTGGGGGGGTGGTCCCCACAACATAGGGCACTTTGCTAGGATTCATCACGAATCGTCAAGTGTTTGATCACGGAATTTGTTTGTTTATCTAACGTAAACAACCAGTCGGCAGTCAGGGATAAATCTCTAAAAACTCAGGTTTTTCTGGCCAAAAGGGCGTAAAATCTTTCAGCATTCATGAAGGATTGGCATTTCACTTTTTCCAACTCATTTGCCTCTGCATCTTCACCCCACTGCTCGATTTGCCAGATCTCGTCAATTCTGGAGGTTTTCCAAAGCTCTTCTGCCGGTCGTAAACCATGCAGAATCGCAAATGCCAGCACCAGAGAACCGGACAGGCTGACCAGATCGTGAAAGGCTGCCAATTCAAAATTAGAGAGCGCGTGAACTTGCTCTGACAGTCGCAAAATGACATCGGAATCCTGTGGGACATGTACGACTCCGGTGCGGGTATGCAGCCGCGCACCCAGCACGTCGGCAGCCCAATCCAACAGCGGATCCCAGGCATCATTCTGGCGGGCGACGAGGCCATCCGGCCCGTCTGCTCGATAACATAAAAGGTCGCTGTCACCATAGGCGGCCAGCAGATCGGCTACCTCGGCTTTTTGGATTGCGACCTTGTCGATCGCTGCATTTGCCGCCTTGGTGAACGGCATCGAATCCGGGTCAATTTTTTCGCCCTGTGCATCCCATTCGGCAGCTATTTCCTGCGCAAGTGGCAGTGTTGGTACAATCAACCGAGCCCTTGCAGGTGTGTGGACCGCGCGTCCGTCAAGCTGGATGCCGTAACCTTCGCATTCTGCCACGGTCGTTGCATTTTCCCAAAACCGTTTGGCTTTCCACTCGCTCAAATCAAATCCTCAAACGGATCTTCCGGCACATCGCCAATTCGCCATTCTACCGTTGCCCAGGTACTCACCATATGCGGTGGAAGGGGGGCGGTGAAATTCATGATCGCTTTGGTCTCTGGGTGCTCGAACCGCAGTGACCTTGCGTGTAGGTGCAGCTTGCGGCTGATATCGCCGCCTAACTGTGCGCCCCAGCCCTCGCCAAGGTTTTCCTGACCCGAGCCACCATATTTACCATCCCCGACAACCGGATGCCCAACTTCAGCCATGTGGGCCCGCAGTTGGTGGGTCCGTCCGGTGATCGGCACTAATGCAACCCATGACACCCGCTGAGCTAAGGTTGTAAGCACCGCATAATCTGTGGTTGCACGTTTTGCGCCGTAGGTTTCGTTAACCTGGTCGGGGTGGACACAGCGCATTTTTTCGTTGCCACTTTTTCCACCGCCGGATTTGACGAGTGCAAACTTGATTGTACCCATTCGCGGCTGTGGAACCCCAGCAACAGCTGCCCAGTATAACTTGCGGGTTTCACGGTGCCTGAACGCTGTGGTCAACGCCGTCGCCATCCGCTGCGTTCGTGCCAGAACCATTATCCCCGATGTGTCTTTGTCCAGCCGATGCACAAGCCGCGGTTTTTCTTCCAGATCATATTTCAGGGCCTCAGCCATACCATCCACATGGCGGGTCTGACCGCTGCCCCCCTGACTGGGCAGTCCGGCAGGTTTGTTGATCACAATCAGATGGTCATCGCGGTACAGCACGCACGACCGGATCATTTCAGCGTCGGCATCCGACACCGTTGTTTTTGGCGCATGTTTGGGGGCAGCATTGTCTGGCAGAGGTGGTACGCGAATTTCCTGCCCCGGCGACACGCGGGTTGAGGCTTTAACCCGGCCGCCATCCACCCGTATTTCACCCTTGCGGCACAGCTTTTCAACCCGTCCCTGCCCCACATGTGGGAAATGGCGCCGAAACCAGCGGTCTAACCGTTGGTCAGATTCGTCTTCGCCAACACGCAATGTCTGGACCCGGCTCATGCCTGTATCCCCCTCATGATTGCTACGGCCACAAACAGGGCCAGCAGAGATAACGCAACTGACGCCAGTACATAGCCCCCGGCGGCCCCAATTCTCCCGGCCTCGTATAGCTTTAAGGTGTCCAGAGAAAACGCCGAAAACGTCGTAAATCCACCAAGCACCCCAGCCATCAGAAATGGCAACCAGCGTGTCAGACCCTTTTCAGCCAAAGCAACAAATACGATCCCCATCAGGAATGATCCGATGACATTGATAGCAAGCGTGCCAAACGGAAACGCGACAACGGAAGCGATCAGAAACCGAATTGATGCCCCTATTGCGCCACCTAGGGCTACCTGAAGAATAGTTGTAAACATGGGCTGTCTCTTTCGCGGACCGGGCCGCTTGTCAACCGTCCTGCCGCTTGGCACGCATTTTGACAAAATAATCCAGTCGTTTTTTCAATTCGCGTTCAAAGCCGCGTTCAACCGGCTGATAGTAAACCCCGCGCTTCATGGCCTCAGGGAAGTAGTTCTGTCCGGAAAATCCGGCTTCGGTGTCGTGGTCATAGGCATATCCATCACCAAATCCCTGATCTTTCATCATCTGTGTCGGTGCGTTCAGGATATGTTTTGGTGGTGGCTCCGAGCCGAATTTCTTGGCCGCTGCCATCGCGTTCTTGAAAGCCGCATAGCCCGCGTTCGATTTCGGGGCCAGCGCCAGATAAGTCACCGCTTGCGCCAGAGCCAGTTCGCCTTCGGGTGAGCCCAACCGTTCATAGGTTTGCCACGCCTGCAAACAAATGTGCTGTGCCTGCGGATCAGCAAGACCGATATCTTCCACTGCCATTCGGGTAATCCGACGCGCCAGATAACGCGGGTCTTCGCCGCCGGTCAACATCCGCGCGAACCAGTACAATGCTGCGTCAGGGTCYGAYCCMCGGACGGATTTGTGCAGTGCAGAAATCAGATTGAAATGTTCGTCACCTGATTTGTCGAACTTTGCCGCCCGGCGCATCAGACGGGTGGTCAGTGTATCAACGTCGATCTTCTTGCCCAGCTTCCAGGCGACGACCTGTTCGATAAGGTTTAGTAACGCGCGACCGTCGCCATCCGCCATTTCGAGCAGAGCCTCGCGGGCTTCTCCGTCTAGTGGCAGTTGTTTCCCCAGCTCCTTTTCCGCCCGCTGTGCCAGCAGCTCCAGATCCGTCAGCGTAAGGCGTTGCAGAACCAGAACTTGCGAACGTGACAGCAAAGCAGAATTCAGTTCAAAACTAGGGTTTTCTGTGGTCGCGCCAACCAGCAGGATCGTGCCGTCCTCCATGAAAGGTAAAAACCCATCCTGTTGCGCCTTGTTAAACCGATGGATTTCGTCAACGAACAACAGCGTGCCTTTGCCATTTTGGCGGCGGATTTTTGCGCCTTCAAAAACTTTTTTCAGGTCTGGAATACCGGTGAATATTGCGCTGATCTGAATGAAATGCAGGTCCGTTTCATCTGCCAGAAGCCGGGCGATAGTGGTTTTGCCAACCCCCGGAGGCCCCCACAGGATAAGCGACGAAAGRCTGCTGGTTGCCAGCATCATACCAAGCGGGCCGTCGGCGCCCAAAAGCTGATCCTGGCCAATAAYTTCGCCAATGGTTTTGGGGCGTAACCTGTCCGCCAATGGGCGCRGTGCGCCGTYGGGATCGGGTGAAGTCACATCATTTGAAAACAAATCGGCCATAGCCGTATCTTAGGCCTCGCGCGGACGGGTTGGAAGCGTCCGCGCAWTAGACGTGTGTTTAGTGCAGTTTCTGCGACAAGTTGATGTTTACACAAACGCTGCGTGCATCCTCAAAATCGAGGACCGGTCCAGCGATTTCGCAATCAATCCCGGTACGCCGTGCAAGCCGCGGCGAATGTTCGGGGATGATRCCCAAAAGGGTTGAGGCCCCGAGGCTACGGGCCGAGCTAACCATTTCAGCAATCAATGCAATTTGGACCCGAAGGCGCATTTTAGAGGGAACGGATTGCGAGACGAATACCCGTGAACTTTCCCACACATGCGATGCAACCGGCGCTTCTTCCCACAACAGATCGCTTGGGATCGAATCCAGCAGACCAAGCTGCGCGTCCCGGATCATATAAGAATAAATGCCACATTTTGCGGTTGTCGGTGTAAGGCGTACGCCCGCAAGAACCTGGCCAAATTCATGGACAGCAACCCATCTGCTGGCCGGGGTGTCATACTGGTCGTATTCCATCCCGTCAGCTTCGGGYAACACCCACTTGTTCCGCCCTATGAACGTACTATGGCGCGCCCTGAGCATACTCGGGAACAAGTCCCCATGCTTGTGCATATTGTCAAAAGAGAGAGTGGTAACTTGCATRTTAGCCTCCAGTTTCGCATTGAAATTCCCAGTTTTTCAGCGGTCAGGTATATGGCTACAGGAACCGGTATTCACGCGCCTTTCTCAACGCTTCAGCAGTGGTTCTTGCACCCAGTCGTATCCGCGCAGATTTTAGACGGGCTTTCAGAGCGCTCTCTGAAATTCCGATGTCGGCAGCTGCGGCGGCATGTCTATACCCTTCGGACAAATATCGCAGGGCCTCCACCTGCGCATCTGTAAGTTCAGTTGGTGGTTCAGCCGCTTCGTGCAAATTCTGCACAATCTCTACAGCTTCCTCGATCTCGCTATCAGTGAATTCCCGATCACCCCTGGCAATGCCGATAATAGATCTGGATGTAATCGGCCCCCATGAAATAACAGCGCCATAGACTAGGCCGTATTCCCTGGCTTTACCCATGATATCAAATGGATCAGGTAATTTTATCGCGCTCCAGCGGGTGGCGCCTTTTACGCCTAATCCCCAAAATACCAGTGGGTCACGAAGCATATACGCGTTGTCGTCATATACTTTAAGCCAATCGTCATCATAGGTTTTAACATAAACCAAAGGTGACGCGTAACGTATGTGTAAGCCGGCCGAAAATCCACGTGGGGCTAAATTCCCCAAGTCTTCAAATARACTATCAAGCATTTTTTCCTTTGTCATAAACTCACTATTCAATCCAACTGAATCGGGCCGAATGTCGAAACTGTCATTTTTCGGCTGCCACATAGTTAGACTACTTCCTATCCATTTTTCAAACCACCTTACCGGTGATGTTGTGAAAGCGACCTTACGTCACGCCACAATTATAAAGCCGGAAGCGTTATTGTTCATTGATCTAAATAAATGAATCATTTCTCCCACATTTCTTTTTAGATATGTTGCAAATAGATTGGTCAACCTTAAATTGTATTTAACCACTAAACCACCCCAAGATGTTGTGCGTAGAATCACGACAGTAGTTCAAGGTGACCCAATATCCTGTTGTATTTCAAGTACCTGAGGCCAATTGGATGTGCTATGAGGATTCTATGCCAGCCACTGTTGGCGTTTAGTGCGGCCAAGCTTATCGACCTTTTGCCGTGAATTCTGATTTAAAGATCAGCGAATCGAGCACAAAAAATCCCCGCTAGCCGGGCTAACGGGGATTAAGTAATTGTATTTACTGGTATTTATTCCTGGGTGGCTTCATCAGCTGCGACGCGGGCTTTGTCACCGGCACCCTTGGCGTCGACGTCGCGGTCAACGAATTCGATAATCGCCATCGGTGCCATGTCGCCGTAGCGAAATCCGGCCCGCATGATACGGACATATCCGCCCTGACGATCCTTGTAGCGCGGGCCAAGAACAGCGAACAGTTTTGCAACATATTCGTCCTGCTTCAACTGCGAAGCGGCCTGGCGACGGGCGTGTAAATCGCCACGTTTTCCAAGGGTTATCAGTTTTTCCATGATCGGACGCAGTTCCTTTGCCTTGGGCAAGGTGGTCTTGATCTGTTCGTGTTCAATAAGTGAGCCGGCCATGTTGGCGAACAACGCTTTGCGGTGTTCGTGGGTTCGGTTCAGGCGGCGGTAACCTTTTGCGTGGCGCATGGTTTTAGTCCTTTATATTTTTATACTTTGTCCGGCGATCCGTGCGTGCAGATCGCTCTCCTTGGGGCGGGTGCCCGATCGTCTAGTTGTACAACCCGTATGACCGGGTTCGTACGTTTCGTAAGGGGTTNGGGGTACCGCTCTTGTACGAACGGTACCCCAAAAGAATCAGAACTGGTCTTCGAATTTCTTGGCCAGATCTTCGATATTTTCAGGCGGCCATTCTTCGACATCCATGCCGAGGTGCAGGCCCATGCCGGACAGAACCTCTTTGATCTCGTTCAGCGACTTGCGCCCGAAATTCGGAGTGCGCAGCATTTCTGCTTCGGTCTTTTGGATGAGATCGCCGATGTAAACGATATTGTCGTTCTTCAGGCAGTTGGCGGAGCGGACTGACAATTCCAGTTCGTCTACTTTTTTCAGAAGCAGCGGGTTGAATTCGAGACCATCGTCTTCTTCCTGACGGGAGGCACTTTCTGGTTCATCGAAGTTCACAAAGATCGCCAGTTGGTCCTGAAGGATACGCGCGGCGAAGGCCACGGCATCTTCCGGGCTGATCGAGCCATCGGTTTCCAGCTTCAGTGTCAGTTTGTCGTAATCAAGAACCTGACCTTCACGGGTCGGCTGTACGTCRTAGCTGACTTTTTTGACCGGCGAATAGATCGCATCAACCGGGATCAACCCAATCGGCGCATCTTCGGGGCGGTTCTTTTCMGCMGCGACGTAGCCTTTGCCGGTGTTTACCGTCAGTTCGATATAAAGATCGGCGCCGTCATCGAGGTGACAGATCACGTGATCCTTGTTCAGAATTTCGATACCGGCACTTTCGGAAATATCACCGGCRGTGACAACGCTTGGACCCTTGGCGGAAATTGACAGGCGCTTGGGGCCTTCTACTTCCATACGGATTGCGACGCCTTTGAGGTTCAGAACGATGTCGGTGACGTCTTCACGTACACCGGCAACGCTTGAAAATTCGTGCAGTACGTTGTCGATCTGAATGCTGGTGATCGCGGCCCCTTGCAGGGACGACATCAACACACGCCGCAGCGCGTTGCCCATCGTAAGACCAAAGCCGCGTTCCAGCGGTTCAGCAACAACCGTGGCCTGACGGGCAGGTTCGTTGCCCGGTTTGACTTCCAGTTGTTGTGGTTTGATCAGTTCAGCCCAATTTTTGTGGATCATGAGAATCTCCTCAATTCATGTTTCCTGACCCATGTCCCAAGTCAGCAAACGCCCGAGGTAAAAATGACGAACCCGRAMYGCYGRRYAWCSCSSMCMGKSCGRKMRTRKRKMKNNGTTAGACGCGRCGCCGTTTYGGYGGGCGGCAACCATTGTGGGCCATTGGCGTCACGTCACGGATTGACGTAATGTTCAACCCGGCAGCCGCCAAAGCGCGCAAAGCGGATTCGCGTCCACCCCCCGGGCCCTGAACTTCGACTTCCAGAGTTTTTACACCATGTTCCTGAGCCTTCTTGGCAACATCTTCCGCAGCCATCTGGGCGGCGTAAGGTGTCGATTTACGCGACCCTTTGAAGCCCATGGTTCCGGCGGATGACCAGGCAATTGCATTGCCCTGCACATCAGAGATCAGGATTTTTGTATTGTTGAACGAGCTGTTCACATGCGCCACACCWGYGGCGATGTTYTTRCGCWCTTTGCGCTTCATRCGKKWTKYTTCRCGTGCCATYKKWSMGACCCYCYMYNTTNCTTCTTGCCGGCAATMGCSCGRGCYGGGCCTTTGCGGGTACGTGCGTTGGTATGGGTACGCTGACCGCGAACCGGCAGGTTACGACGGTGACGCAGGCCACGGTAGCAACCAAGATCCATCAGGCGCTTGATGTTCATCTGTGTTTCGCGACGCAGATCACCYTCAACCATRTGGTTGGCGTCGATATGCTCGCGGATTTTCAGAACTTCGGCGTCTGACAGTTCATTTACCCGGCGGGTACTTTCGATGCCRACRGCTTCGCAGATGGATTTGGCAGAGGTGTTGCCAATTCCGGTGATGTAGGTAAGGGCGATTGGAACCCGCTTTCCAGTGGGGATATTAACGCCGGCGATACGTGCCACGTGTGTACTTCCTTTTCGTTGCGGTTCCGTAATTCCGGAACCTTTTTTCACAACTCGAAGCCCGCGGGTTTGCGAACCTGCGGGCCTTAGCTGAATTTTCCTGAGGGTCTCTTGGGGAGCTACCCCGGATATTGACCCGATTCCCGTATGGGATGGCGTGATTTACGTAAGTTTGGGGGGGGCGTCAAGGGGGTGCCCGGGTTATTAGAATGCAGCGCTGACGCGCCATTTCTTTTGTCTCGCCCTTGCGGGCTCGGGATGCCTGCGGCGCGAGTATTTTGAAACAGAAGAAGTAGAGTAGCGTTTAGCCGAGGACAGCTTTGATTGAGGCGGCTACTTCGTCAATTTCGGCCAGCCCGTCTACTGATCTGAGTTTACCYTTGGCGTAGTAATAGCCCAGCAGGGGKGARGTYTTYTTGTAGTATTCCATCAGCCGCTGTTTCAGGCTTTCTTCGTTATCGTCGGCGCGGCGTCTGAAGTCGCTGGCACCGCAAACGGTGCATTTATTATCGGCCGGAATGGGTTTGGCGATGTCGTTATAGCCTTCGCCGCAATTGCCGCAGGTTGAGCGCGCCGTAATACGGGCGACGAGGGCGTCGTCGTCGACCTGCATTTCGACGACGGCCTCGAGGGTTTGGTTTACTTTTTTCAGCAGTTCGGCCAAAGCGTCGGCCTGAGCCAGWGTGCGGGGGAAGCCATCAAAGATAAAGCCGCCTTTGCGCTCACCGTTCAGGCGTTCTTCGATCAGGCCGATGACGATTTCRTCGGTCACCAGATCGCCGCGGTCCATGACGTCGGCGACGATATTGCCCATCTCGGTGCCGGATTTACGCGCGTCGCGCAGCATGTCGCCGGTGGAAAGCTGGATCATGTCGCGCTGTTCCACCAAGCGGCGGGCCTGCGTTCCCTTCCCAGCCCCCGGTGGTCCGAGGAGGATTATGTTCATCTGCGTGCTGGTGCCTTTTTACCGCGACGTTTGCCGCGTAACTGCGATTTTTCRATCAGACCTTCGTACTGGTGTGCCAGCATRTGGGACTGAACCTGATTGATTGTATCCATGGTGACGGAAACAACAATCAAAATCGAGGTGCCGCCAAAATAGAACGGAATGGCCAGTTGGGTGCGCAGGATTTCCGGCAGCAGGACGACGGCGGCGAGGTAAGCCGCGCCAAGCACGAGAATGCGGGTGACGACGTAATCGAGGTATTCTTCGGTCTTTTTGCCGGGGCGGATGCCGGGGACAAAGCCGTTCTGGTTTTTCAGGTTGTCGGCGACTTCATCGGTCTTRAACGACACGTTGAAGGTGTAGAAGAACGTGAAGAAGATCACCATTGAGGCGAAGAACAGCAGGTTCAGCGGCTGGCCGGGGCCGAAATAGGCGAGGATCGTTGACATCACCGGGCCAGCGCTCTGGCCCGAAAATGTCGCCAGTGTGGTGGGCAACAGYAGCAGSGATGASGCGAAGATCGCGGGGATMACGCCGGCGGGGTTRACCTTGATTGGCAGGTGGSWGGAGCCACCGTCATAGACCTTCATGCCGACCTGGCGGCGCGGGTATTGGATGTGGATTTTTCGCAAAGCGCGTTCCATGAACACCACGAAGCCGATSACCACGACAACCATGACCATGACGCCGATGATGACGGCGGGGGATAGTGCACCGGAGCGACCCGATACGAAGAACTGCGCAAGGGCTGCCGGCAGTTCGGCGACGATGCCGACGAAGATGATCAGCGAGATGCCGTTGCCGATACCGCGCGCGGTGATTTGTTCGCCCAGCCACATCAGGAACATGGTGCCGCCTACCAGCGTGATAACTGTCGAGGCGCGGAAAAACAGGCCCGGATCGGATGCCAGGCTGCCTGCTTCCAGACTGGCAGCAAGGGCGTAGGCCTGGAATGTCGCCAGGAACACCGTGCCGTAGCGGGTGTACTGGTTGATCTTCTTGCGGCCCTGTTCGCCTTCTTTCTTGAGATGTTTCAGTGGCTCCCACATCGARCTAAGCAGYTGAATGATGATCGASGCSGAAATGTAGGGCATAATGCCAAGGGCAAAAATCCCCATCCGGGAAATCGCACCACCGGTGAACATGTTCAGCATGCCGCCGATRCCGGTAGATGCTTGCTCCATGAAGCCACGCAGCGCGGTGGCGTCAATRCCGGGGACCGGRATGTASGTGCCGAGGCGRTAGACGATCAGCAAACCGAGGGTRAAGATTATCCGCTGGCGTAGCTCGGTTGCCTTACCAAAGGCCCCCCAGCTCATGTTTGCGGCCATTTGTTCTGCTGCTGATGCCATTTTTGGCCCCTTAATTCATCAAAAACGCCGCTGAACCGTTTTCCGGATCAACGGCGCTTGGAAAACTTAATTGGATGTAAGCAGCAAAACGCTGCTTCACAAGGTTTTATTCGGCTTTGGACGCAGATGTGACTGCGAGTGATCCGCCAGCTTTTTCCACAGCTGCGATTGCAGACCTGGATGCGCCGGTTACCGAGAGCTTRACCTTGGMGGTAATTTCACCCTTGGCCAGMACCCGRACRCCRTCCAGCTTGCGCCGGATAACGCCCGATTCAATCAGCACGTCTTCGGTGATTTCTTTTTTCGSRTCMAGCGTYTTGGCGTCGATRAATTTCTGCAACAGGCCMARGTTTATAACGGCAAASYTTTTCTTGTTRCGGCTGTTAAAGCCACGYTTTGGCAGACGTTGGTACAAAGGCATYTGACCGCCCTCAWAACCTTTGATCGCCACRCCGGAACGGGATTTCTGACCCTTGATACCACGGCCACCGGTTTTACCAGTGCCAGAGCCGACACCACGGCCAATGCGTTTACGGGATTTGGTTGCGCCGGGATTGTCCCGGAGTTCGTTTAGTTTCATGTCGCTTCTCCTATGCCGGATATGACCCCCAGCGACGGGAGCGGCCAACCACGGCTTGATGGGTTGATTCTGTGGAGTATGGAACGCCACTGGGGGCGTATAGGGGATGTGGGGGATTGGGGCAAGTGCCGAGTCTCGATAGGGTTGCGCCCCAAACTTAGGGGATTAAACTGCCGCCAGCCYGAACGGAGTAGGAAACGATGCATCATACTAGATACGGGTCTGATTATCGTGAGTAGACCAACCCCAAAAATTGAATGGTTCCGATCCACATTTGCGGTGTTGGAAAAACGAGTGCCGCCGCCTCACTGTGTGAAAAACAATCCCGGATATAATTACCGTTACGAAGAAAAAACTATACAACAGGCAATTCTGCAAAAAACTGCCCGATACATCAGTGGGCTTCAGGCTGCAGAGCTTCTTTTGAAAAACAGATTCCTCCAGGAATTGGGAGCCTTGCAACGCACCCTCGACGAATTTCAGGAAGATGTAATTTTTCTAACACTTGGCTACATGTTCGGTTTTGAGAAGTTGCACGAAGACTACCTGCAGGCATTCTGGGCGGAAGAATCCGAAATGTCGGTCTCAACTAACCGGTATCAGACTCCAAGAAAGAAAATACGAGCATATATTTCACGCATTGCTAACAATGGCACAGCTGCCAGTCGAGAAATTGAAGTGGCGTCCTATTTGGCAAGGTCTTTTTCAGGCTATGTCCATGGAGCATCGCCACACATTATGGAYATGTTTGATCCACCCTCAAAAGGGTTCAAACTCAATGGAATTAGCGATCCAAATTTAGTAGAGGATCATTCATCGGATTTTGAAAACTATTGGTTTCGCGGAACTATCGTGATGGTTCATTTTGCAAGATCCGTTGAAGATCAAAAATCGATGAACGAGATAATGCTGGTCCATAACCAGTTGGCACCACATTATCATTGAGCCAACATTCATGATTAGCCTACCCCATCAAAGGGCGCGGGCTGAAGGTTAAGCGGCGGGAGGTAGTTAGGGGATGCGGCCCGCCAGACGAGCATCAATCCAGTGCATCAATCATTTCGGACAAATGTGCGATCCGTTCATTTAGCTCAACGCCCAATTCCTTCAGTTCATCCTTAAGGCTTTGCTTGGTGGCGGTCATTCGTTTGTCATCGGCCAAAACGGTATCCAGCTCGGCAATGGCCCGCCCCAGTATCGGCGAAATATCATAGCGGATTGCCTCTTTTCCGCGCAATTCGGAACCTGGCATCGGCTTGCTGATGCGCTTGAACTCATATCGACGCCGCTTGGGCAGGAATGAGCCGTGAATATCGCCCCGGCACTCC
>NVTR01000005.1 GCA_002732955.1 Marinosulfonomonas sp. | reverse complement strand
GCGGGACAAAAACCATGAGGTTCAGGTTCATCGAAGAAAACCGTGCTGCACTTCGGACCGAAAGGCTGTGCCAGATCATGAATGTCAGCTCGCGGGGGTATCGTGCCTATCGGTCCCGCCCTATCAGCCAGCGTCAGCGGGAAGACATGGTTTTGCTGGCCCATATCCGGGAACAGCACGGTCTGAGCTTGAACAGTTATGGTCGGCCACGGATGACCGAAGAGCTGAAAGAGACCGGCCTGGAAGTTGGTCACCGCCGGGTTGGTAGATTGATGCGCCAGAACGGCATATCGGTTGTCAGACCCCATAAACACAAGGTCACGACGGACCGTAATCACAAGTTCAACATTGCCCAGACCTGTCTGAGCCTCGCTTTCGAATAGTCATCGCAACCTCCAATTTGGAATCGTTGCGACGACCGTTTGAATCCGCCCAATATTGTTCACACGATTATCAAAAGCTACTGCGCCAACACGGCTTCAAGGTGCCCCCTCTCACGCATGTAAACATGCGCTGCCGGGCAGTGCATGAACGGCAAAGGAAATTGCTATGAGTTCAAGCTGGTCCGCGCCAGCGGGTCAAATGATCCCGTGGATCATTTGAAGGCGCAGAACGCCGCCATGGAGACCTTCTTCAAAACYATCAARGCSGARCTGATCTGGCGRCATTCCTGGCAAACMCGCAGAGCMGYWGARGTCGCCATCTTCGAATACATAAATGGGTTCTATAATCCGCGACGTAGAGACTCGGCATTAGGTTGGAAAAGCCCCTTGGCATTTGAAAAGATCGCCGCCTAAATGAGCACCTGGGGCGAAACGAAACCGTGACAGGTCCAAACAACTATAGGTTTGGGTTGTGCCGAGCGTCAGTTGAGCGCCTCACCGGTAACTGAATCAAAAAAATGTATCTCTTCCGGCTGGGTTCCAAGGCGAATTTTGCTGCCGTAATTTGGTGGTCGGCGGCCTGGCACTGTCGCAATAATTTCAAAGCCTCCGATATCAAGGTAAACCAGCGCCTCCGACCCCAATGGTTCTACGATGTCTACAGTGCCTTCCAGCAACGCAGGCATATCGTCGGCCACGGGCTTTAGCTCACTGGGCCGAATTCCGACTGTAATCTTGCTAATGTCAGTTTTCAGCCCGAAAGGTATTGTCGGCCCTGCGTCCAGTAAAACGCCGTCTGATGTTTGCCTGCCTGTCAGCATATTCATAGAGGGCGCGCCAATGAATTGTGCCACGAACATATTGTGCGGATTTTCGTAAACTTCCGAAGGCGTGCCAACCTGTTGAATATACCCGTCTTTCATAATCACGATCCTGTCGGCCAAAGTCATGGCTTCCACCTGATCGTGGGTTACGAAGATGATTGTTGTACCGACGTCCTTGTGCAGTTTCTTGATTTCCAGTCGCATTTTGGCGCGTAGTTGTGCATCCAGATTTGAAAGTGGTTCATCAAACAAAAACACCGACGGATCGCGCACCATAGCACGCCCGATGGCAACGCGCTGTCGTTGTCCACCAGAGAGTTGCGCCGGGCGACGATCAAGCAAATCTGTCATGCTTAACAACGTTGCGACCTGTTCAATTCGGGCCTCTTTGTCAGCTTTTGACATCTTTGATGTCCGCAACCCAAACCCAATATTTTTGCGCACCGACATATGCGGATAGATCGCGTAGTTCTGAAACACCATAGCGATGTTACGCTCTTTTGGTTCCAGGTTATTGACGACTTTGTCACCGATCAGAATTTCTCCGGCGGTTACTTCATCCAGCCCGGCCAACAGACGTAGTGTGGTGGATTTTCCGCAGCCAGAGGGGCCGACAAAGACAACGAATTCGCCGTCATCCACGGCCAAGTCTATGCCATGCAGGACTTCGGTTTTGCCGAATGTTTTGACAAGTCCCTTGAATTCAACGGTTGCCACTTAAGCCTCTCCCTTATTCGTTTTCAGGCCGTCAAAAGCACGTTGAAGTGCTTTGGCGGCTTGTTGATGGTTTGCAGCATTGTTCGCCGACTGGCTTTTTAGCTCAGCCAGAGTTTCGCGATACCCTTTGATCGCGGCCTGCATTGGGGCCCTAGCCGGGCCGCCAAAACGATCCCGAACGGCAACAAAGTTTTCGGCTGAAACAGCCTGCACAAAGCCGGACTCGGATAATAATGAAGGTTTGCCCACTTCGGTTGAATAGGCCGAGCAAAACGCAGCGTATCCACTGGCAAGGGGCGCGCCTGCTTCAATCACTGCGCGTGACGTGATAGCGGCAATTTCATGGGCCTGTCGAAAGGACAATCCTTCTACTCGCACTAATGTATCTGCCAATTCGGTAACAGTGATACAACTGGCGTCRATGTTGRCAGTTACTTTTTTCGCGTTGATCGAGAGGGCAGGGATAAGGGCTGCGAGCAGTTCGAGCACCCGCGCGCCACTTTCAAACGCTGTGTACCCGGCTTGCTGAACTTCGCCTTCACTGTCGTTCATATCGGTGAACGGCGTGTTGTGCATGGTGTTAATAATGGTGTCGCAACGCCCTACGGTCAGCGACGAAAGTAGTCGCAGATGTTCAATCGGTACCGGGTTGCGTTTTTGCGGCATGATAGAACTTATCTGAACAAAGCTGTTTGGCACGTAAAGCTGGCCAACTTCAAAAGCGCTCCAGAATTGGAAGTCCTGCACTACTCTGCCCAGATGCAGGAAGGTTAATTTGATCACTGAATAAAGCGCCGTCACATAATCAACCGCAGCGATGCAGGAATAGGAATTTTGCAAAGGAGCGTCAAAACCAAGCAGTTCTGCCATGCGGTGACGATTAATTGGGAAACCTGTAGTGGTAATTGCGGCCGCCCCCATGGGRCATTTTTGCAGTTGTTGGCGGGCGGTATGCAGGCGCTCCAGGTCACGCAGCAATACTTCGGTAACGGCGCAAAGGTAATGGCCAAAAGTGCTGGGTTGCGCAGGCTGGCCATGGGTATAGGCGACAATCAAAGTGGTCTGCTCGCGCTCAGCTGTGTCAATCAGGGCCTGTGCAAGACCGTGGCCCAAATCCAGCAACCCGTCCAATCGTTTGGTCAGAACCATCTTGAAAACCGTGTGGTCCATGTCGTTGCGACTGCGSGCYGTRTGCAGCGCCCCCGCCAGATCTGGCCCAAGGCGGYTTTTCAATTCAGCTTCGACTAGGAAAAAATAGTCCTCATGCTCACCAGTGTAAGTTAGCGCCTGAATGTCGATATTTTCGTCAATATCGTGCAAGGCGGCAGCGATCATTGCGGCATCAGGTGTGCTGAGAATTTGGGTTTCTGTAAGCATAACCAAATGTGCCTGATTTATAGCCCGAACCGCATCGGTGAAATTTGCCTTGGCACCTTCAAACAGCGGAGCAAGGACAGTGTCCCTGTAGGTGGAGTCCGGAAATATCGTGTTGTCGCTCAACCCTTTAGTCCCGCCATAACGACACCGCGAATAATGTATCTCTGGAACACCAGAAACACTATTAGAGTCGGGATGGTTGCAAGGGCTGCTCCGGTCATTATCAGCTCCCACTCCACGCTTTGCTCGACACTGAAGGTGGTCAGGCCGACGGGCAGGGTGTATAAATCCGGGCTGTTGGTAACGATCAGCGGCCAGATAAACGCAGTCCAGTTGCCGAGGAAAATGAAGATCGCTAAAGCGGAAATGGCGGGGGTGACAAGTGGCATTGCCACGCTCCACCAGATTTGAAATTCGTTCAGCCCGTCAATGCGCGCGGCTTCCAGAAAATCATCAGGCACGCTTTCAAAAAAYTGTTTCATCAGGAAGGTGCCAAAGGCGGTCATCATGCCGGGGAACATGATGCCCCAATAGCTGTTTAACCAGCCAAAATCACGCGCCATCAGATACCAGGGGATGATCAGCATCTCCGTCGGGATCATCAGGGTGGATAGGATGGCGATGAATACGATCATCCGTCCGCGAAAGCGGAATTTGCACAGTGTGTAACCGACCAGTGAATCAAAGATCACCGCAGAAATTGTGGTGATCGTGGCRATGATCAGGGAATTTACGAACCATTTGTAAAATCGCCCRTCTTCCAGAACRTAGGTGTAATTYTCGATTGTAGGATCGTCTGGAATGATCTGTAGATTGTAAATCTCATGCGGCCATTTGAACGATGTCGACATCATGTAAACAATTGGCATYACCATCACCACGCCACCAAGGAACAGCAACGTCCAGCGGATGATCTGCGCAGGATCGCGACGCTTTGCATAGGCGTAAGGGGCGGCTTTTTCCAGCGTGCGGGAAGAGGCTTTGATATCTGTGCTGCTCATCTTAGCGGCTCCGCATGATGTAAATCTGAACCAGACTTACGATCAGTAGAATGGTGAATAAAACGACGGTCTGAGCAGCGGCATAGCCCATATCAAAGTCATTAAAAGCGGTATCGTATATCATCAGCACCAGTGGCTTGGTGGAATTCAGCGGCCCRCCCGGATCATTKGTCGTCATGTTAAAGACTTGATCAAATATTCGCAGGAAGCCAATTGAAGAAAAAACCACCAAGAAAACAATCGTCGGCTTTAGCAGTGGCAGAGTGATTTCTTTCAATACCGTCCACGGGCCAACTCCGTCAATCTGCGCGGCCTCATAATAGGATTGTGGTATTGATCGCAGGCCCGCCATGAAGATTATAATCTGAAACCCAAGCCCGGYCCAGATTGCCGGGGCCAGTACCGATGGCAGGGCCCAGGTCGTGGARTTTAAAAAYGGAAACTGTGGAATGCCGAAACTGGCCAGTGTGTTGTTRAAYAAKCCWATYGGRACTGGTTGATAAAACCAGCGCCATAGCCACGCCATAGCAACCGCAGATGTCATGAAAGGCAGAAAATAAAGCGCCCGGATCGTGGCGTGCAAAAATCGAATTTTGTCCAAATGGTAGGCGATTATGAAAGAGATCACCAGACTCAGTGGGGTGCCAATAATGAGGTACAAAAATGTATTTCCAAGAACCTTCCAAAACACTGGGTCAGCGAAAAGTTTTTGGTAATTTTCCAAACCTGCCCAAGTCTTGGCGCCTAACAAATTCCAACTTTGAAACGATAGTAAGATGGCACCAAAAGTAGGGTAAAAACGAATGACAGTGTAGAATAAGACCGGCAGGGCCAAAAACGACCAGGCCCATACCACTTGTTTTTGCTTGATCGACAGGTTGCGATACAAATTCATCAATGCGTTCCCAAWTGCCAAGCAGGGGCGATGCTTATGCTCCGCCCCTGAAGATCGCTATTTGTAGTAACCGTCTAACAAAGYTTGTTCTTCTTTCGCTGCAGCGGCAATTGAATCTTCGGCGGACTGGCCTTCAAGCAACATACGCTGCATCGCGTCCATAATCACCTGTCGTTGGCCGGATTCGTTAGCGAATATGGTAGTCTTTGCATAACCCAAACCACTGATGAACGGGCCAAATACCGGATCAGCCTTATTGGCGTCTGTTAGTCCGGCAGATGGCTTGGCAGGCAGTTCGCCAACAGTATCCAACCAAATCTGCATTGCTGCGTCAGATGTAATAAACGCGAGGAATTTCAGAGCGGCGGCTTTCTTTTCGCCTTCGGCCTTGGACGTAATCGCGTTCACCCAGTAACTTGAATAGTTGGACTTAATGCCATCTGGGCCAGCTGGCAATTCGGCTACTGCCCATTCTAATCCGCGGGTTTTATTCAACGCGCCAATTCGGAATGATCCATCAATATGCATCCCGGCACGGCCTGCCTTAAAGGCAGCCTGAGGCTCATCCATAAACCCGAACTTGGTCACTTTGTGGACAGCTTCCAATTCATAATACCACTGCAAAGCAGCGGCRCCGGCTTCGCTGTTATATGTTACATTCTGGTAGTCACCGGTATAGGGATCGCCGCCAAACTGGCGCACCAGAACTTCGCGCCACCAGTGGTGATCCTGTGCGTTCATCCCGGTGGTAATGCCCACCTGAGTAATGTTGCCGGAAGCGTCAGTTTTAGTCAGTGCTTTGGCCGTCTCMACCAGCTCATCAAGGGTGGTCGGCGGTCCGTCTATGCCGGCCTCTTCAAACAGGCGGGTGTTGTAAAACAGCGCTAACGAACGCACGGCTGTTGGCAACGCCATATAGGCCCCGTCTTTTTCCATAGCCTGTACCATTGGGAAGAATTCGGCGCGGATTTTCTCTGGCGGGAATATGTCCGTCGGCAATGGTGTTATCAACTCTGCGTCGACGTAATCGTTTAGCCAACCATAGAATAGCTGCACAACATCGGGACCTTGACCGGCTGGAATAGCGGCTGCCACTTTGGTCCGGTAATCGGCGTAAGGAAATGTTGTCTGGACAACGGTGATATCCGGGTTTGCTGCTTCAAATTGTTCGATCAGCGTATCAATTGCATTCACGCGGGCTTCAAAGAAATACTGCCAATACTCAATTTCGACAGCGTTTGCTGTGCTGGCTCCCAGAGCAATTGTGGCCCCGGTTGCGATTCCTAATATACTTTCCTTCCACGATTTCATCTTMTTCACTCTCCTGTTGCTTGCACCAATATCTGAAAATAGTAATATTATCAGATGGTTATGACACTAAAAATCTTGCGCAGAAAAATTTAACTTGGTCTGCATTAGGAAGTGTTGACCAAACGCAAAAACAAATCAATATTTAATTCAAGTAACTTGAGTAAACAAATAAGTTGGGAAATCCCTTGAGGGGTACAAAGATCAGCGCAATTGGTAGTAACGCCGAAAGAAGCCGTACCCATAATCGGCGGGTTGTGCTGGAACATGTGCGTGCAAATGAACCGACAGGGCGGGCAGAGATAGCGCGCAGTTGCGGGTTAAGCATTCAGGCCGTTTCCAACATTACCGAAGCGCTCGAGTTTGATGGCCTGTTGMGCGTTTCTGGTCGTACAACCGGGATGCGYGGRAAACCCGCCGCTCAGTATACTTTCAATCCCGAAGGTGTCTTTGCCATTGGAATAGAGCTTCAGCCAGACGCTATTATTTGYGCWATTCTGAACCTGTCAGGYGAGAGAATATATAGTGACTATCAGACTTTAAAATCCGCCTCACCAAGGGCAGTCGTTCTGGATGTGCAAAATATGATTGAGCGGGCGATAGTCGCGAGCGATCGAAATCCCGCACGCCTATTGGGCGTTGGTGTAGTGATGCCGGGGCCGTTTGGCGTTTCAGGGCTAAGCGATGTGGGTGGGGCGGTTTTGCCGGGCTGGGATGGAGTCGATACAAAAACCATAYTTGAACAAGCATTAGGGTGCCCTGTAATAGCAGAAAACGATGCGACCGCCGCCGCAATATCAGAACGGGTAGCAGGGGTCGCTTCGGCAATTGATACTTTTTGTTTTATCTATTTTGGCACCGGTCTGGGCTTGGGTGTGATTACAAATGGCCATGCTCAGCGCGGTGCTTTCGGCAATCTGGGTGAAATAGGACACGTGGTAACGCAAGCCCGAGGAGCGTTATGCACCTGTGGAAATCATGGGTGCCTTGAGGTCTATTCAAGTCGAATGTCGGCGATAAATCATCTTGGCCGGGCTGGTCTTGATGTAGGGGATGGAACCGCACTTGCGCAGCTAATGAAAGACGAAAACCCAGAGCTTCTGAACTGGGTTGAGACGGCWGCCCTGCATCTTTCGCAAGCTATAGGAATAGTCGAAAACCTGTTCGACCCYGAGACAATAATCCTTGGCGGYGCGATGCCTGACACGATTATTGATGCGTTGATTGCTAAGCTTGATTTACCCACCGGGTCAGTTTCGAACCGTAAAAATCGAATAATTGATCGCGTAATCCGCGGTTCTTCTGGTCGGCTAACAGCGGCAATTGGCGGCGCTGCKATGATTATTCACAARACAATAACACCRGCAATGGCGACGCATAGTTGAGTAGGGAACATGGCACTTACAGATTTTGACCGGCTGCAATTCCAACAGGAAAATCCGCGCGCGATTAGAATGTGGAGGGCGTTACAGCCGCTCCGCTCATGCGTGTCCTTTATGAATACCGGCGCGCATCCCGACGATGAGACTACTACAATGCTGGCGGCGCTGGGGCTGCGTGACGGAGTAAAGATTTCACAAGCCTGCGCCAACCGCGGCGAAGGTGGACAAAATGCAATTGGTGCTGAGATGTCCAGGGATTTGGGRGYGGTCAGAACGCGGGAAATGGAGCGCGCTGCCGGTGTGATCAACATGACCCATTATTGGTTGTCAGAGTCGCCGGAAGACACGATTTTTGATTTTGGTTTTTCAAAATCCGGCAATGAAACTTTGGCAAAGTGGGGTGAACAGCGGCTTTTGGAACGCTTTGTGTTGATTTTACGCCGCGAGCGCCCGGACATTATTTGTACAACCTTTTTGGATATTCCGGGCCAGCATGGCCRCCATCAGGCGATGACCAGAAGCGCGTTCAAGGCGGTTTTGTTGGCCGCTGATCCGGCAGCATTTCCAAAACAGAATATTGGCGTTTGGCARGTTAAAAAACTGTATCTCCCGGCGTGGTCCGGGGCRGGYGACGCGTATGATGACGACGAGCCACCCCCACCGGAAACCACGCGGGTTGATGCGACGGGGTCTGACCCTGTTCTAGGGGCCGATTATACGCAGATTGCGCAGGCGTCGCGGCGGTWTCATCGCACTCAAGGCATGGGCAACTGGGTTGAGCCCGGGCAGCCAAGTATTTGGCCGCTGAATCTAGCTTGGGTCAGTGAAGGGGTGCCGCAATCAGAGCCTTCGGTTTTCTCAGGGTTACCAAGGGATTTGGGCGAGCTTGCGAAATATGCAAACGCGCAGAACCTTGAAAATCCTCTATCCAGAGCACAAGCCGCAATCAATAGCGCGATTGCGGCTTGGCCAGACTATCGGTTGATACGAAAATATGCGCTTGAAGCCTTAAGCGCGATGAATAGTGCAAGGGATAATTGTTCGGACAAAGCAAAGGRCGAAGTCCTGCATCGATTGTCAGATAAGCAAAGGCAAYTATCAAATGTCTTGGCGCTGTCACGTGACCTTCGTTACCGTGTTTCATTCTCTGCGAATGAAGTTCGAGGAGGTGAGAGTTTTAGCGTTRACACCGAAATTTATGCTCCGGAACTGGCCGTAACACCCAGGATAAAATTACCTAGTGGCTGGAAGGCTGATCCATGGCAAAACGGCTGTTGCACCGTTTCCGTCCCAAAGAATGTTAACGCTAGTGATCCTTATCCAGATACATGGTTCCCGGATCGGGCCAATGAAACTGTACATGTGGTGCTAAATTGGCGCGACGGTGATCAGGAACATTCGCTATCCGTTGATCCAGAAGAGCGATTGCARGTTCTGCCGACACCATCTGCAACTCTGTCGCAAACAGCGGCGATTTTGAATCTTTCTAATCGGATTGATATCAACCTGAARKTTTCACAAACCCATCCTAAAGAAGCKCATGTAAAATTGCAGYCCGGGGAGGAATGGAATGTTGAGCAAGTGGAAGCACAGTTTWCTGTTCAGCCCAACAAAGGAGTGAAAGAGGGCTTGTATGAACTTCCGCTGTTGCTGGATAATATACCCGCCTTCAACATCCTTYGGATGGAGTATCCGCACACCGGCACGACAAACAGAACTGAGCCACTAAGCCTGAAAATTCGCGTGATGGATGTCGCGCTGCCCAAGGGGMRAATTGCCTATATTGGGGGTGGCAATGATCAGGTTGAYTATTGGTTGCRAAAACTTGGGGTAAAAATTGACAATCTAAGTAGCGAAGCGGTTAAGGACGTCGAATTTTCCGCCTATGATACCATACTGGTTGGCATATTCGCCTTTCGTGCCTGTACGAATTTGCAGGACCGCTTAAACGACCTGCACGAATGGGTCGTTGATGGCGGAAACCTTGTAACGCTTTATCACCGACCCTGGGACAATTGGGATCCAGAAACCACGCCACCAGCGTATYTGCWGATWGGWAAACCGTCACTGCGTTGGCGCGTGACCGACGAAAACGCAGACGTGTCCCACTTGGCGCCCGATCATCCGCTGTTAAATGTCCCGAACAAGATTACTTCGGATGACTGGCAGGGTTGGGATAAAGAGCGGGGTCTTTATTTTGCAGCCAAATGGGACGACGCATATGTGCCCCTGCTTGAAATKGCAGACCCTGATGAAGCACCCCTAAAGGGCGCGTTGCTAAGTGCGGTTATCGGCAAGGGCAGGCATACCCACACCAGTTTGATACTGCRTCACCAACTGGAAAAACTGGTCCCGGGGGCATACCGGCTTTTGGCGAACCTGCTGCATTCGGGTTAAAAGTCGACGTCTACCGCCACGCCTTTTTCGACTGCCAGATCGACAACCGCGGTAGCGACCGCCAGATCCTGTAAACCCACGCCCGTGCCGTCAAACAGTGTTAGTTCGTCTTCGGATGTACGCCCCGCGTGATCCCCGTTAATAACGGCACCCAATTCAAAAATATCGGCCTCGGCCTTTAGGCCCAGTCCCACAGCGTGCTGGCATTCACCTATCGTCACAGCCTGGGCAATCTCATCCGTAAAGACGGTGGCGCGCGCAACCAGTGCTGCTTCAACTTCCTGCTTGCCCTTGGTGTCGGTGCCCATGCAGGCAATATGGGTGCCACCTGTTACCTGGGCATCCATCAGTATCGGATCAAAACTGGAGGTGATCGAAATGATCACATCTGCCTCAGCGCCCATACGATCCAGATCAACCGCCTCAAACGGCAGGCCCAGTTCACCAGCAGTTTCTTCCAGGCGGTTCARCATTTCCGGATGGTAGTTCCAGCCAATCACCTTTTCAAAACTGCGCTGATCAACGGCCGAACGCATCTGGAAAGCGGATTGGTGCCCGGCACCGATCATCCCCAGAACCTTGGCGCCCTTCGGGGCAAGGTGTTTGATCGAAACCGAGGAAGCCGCCGCAGTACGCAGTGCGGTCAACAGATTGCCGCCAACAATGGCTTTGACGCGACCGGTGTCCGCATCAAACAGGAAGATGGTTGACTGGTGGTTGGTCAGGCCCTTAGCTTCATTTCCCGGCCAGTAGCCACCGGATTTCAGACCAAGGGAAAGCCCGGCGCGGTCAAACCCTGATTTGAAACCATATAAAGCATCCGCATGTCCAATCGATTCCCGAATAACCGGAAAATTATAGGCGTCCCCACGCGACATGGCGGCGAATACTTTTTCGACCGCATCGAATGAGGCCTCTTTTCCAATCAACCCGGCGATTTCTTTTTCTTGAACGATGATCATGGAATTCTCTTTCAATTAGAAAAGCAGGGCCAGTTACCTAGCCCTGCCAGTTCAGGGAGTTACTATTAGTAAGCCTTGCCGCGTGCGGATACCGGCCAAAGGCTTTCGACTTTGCCGCCCCGAACACCGACATACCAGTCGTGTACATTGCAGGTCGGATCACAGTGRCCGGGTACCAGGCGCAGTTTATCGTTTACTTTCAGCACACCATCAGGGTCGGCGACGACACCGTGTTCATCCGAGCATTTGACGTATTCAACATTGTCGTCGCGGCCAAATACTGTTGGTAACCCTGAGTCCACTGATTGCGCCTTCAGACCGGCATCAACGATTGCCTTGTCTTCCTTGGCGTGGCTCATCACTGACGTCAGAATGAACAGTGAATTTTCCCACTCGCCGTCATCGATACGCTTACCGCCCTTGTCCAGAATTCGACCATAGTCAGCATCCATGAACGCATAAGAGCCACACTGCATTTCATTGAAAACACCTGAATTGCCCTCAAAATAATACGATCCCGTACCCGCTCCGCCAACGATGTCACATTCCAACCCTTGCGCCTTCAGTGCTGTCACCGCATCGCGTACCATATCAACAGCAATGTCGATCTTGGCTTCACGATCTTTGTACAGATCCATATGCTGCATCGCGCCCTGATAGGCCTGAATACCTGCGAATTTCAGGTTGTCGCCTGCATCAATCAACTTGGCGATATTGACCACGTCCTGTGAAGTGGTCACTCCGCAACGTCCAGCACCCACGTCAATTTCCACGAGGCATTCCAGCTTGGTCCCGTGCTTTTCTGCCGCTGCCTGTAGGTCGGCAACATTTTCCGGGTCATCCACACAAACCAGAATACGAGCGCCCAGTTTTGGCATCCGCGCCAGACGATCAATCTTCGCCGGGTCGCGCACCTGATTGGACACCATCACATCCTTAATACCGCCGCGTACGAACACTTCCGCTTCGGAYACTTTCTGRCAGCAMACMCCRAYRGMSCSGCCAAGRSTTTSYTGYAGTTTSRSCACATCCACSGATTTGTGCATYTTGCCRTGGGCMCGGTGRCGCACGCCCATTTCGSSGSMCARRTCRCCCATCTTTTTSACGTTGCGHTCCAGCGCATCCAGATCAAGCACAAGGCAAGGCGTCTGAATGTTGGCTTCTTCCATACCGGGCAGGGCGGGGACGTCATAGCCAACTTCCAGGCCCGTTAAATCAGTTTGAATATTCATCGTTTTCTCCTGTTCAGGCGTTCATCCAGGGCAATTTGTCCAGATCGACATTGCCGCCGGTAATTATGACGCCGACACGTTTGCCGGCAAATGTTTCTTTATTCTTTAGGATCGCGGCCAGCGGTACGGCACTGCTTGGCTCTATCACGATTTTCATCCGTTTCCATATCAGTTTCATCGCGTCGATGATTTCCTGCTCACTTACCGTAAGGATATCGGTGACGTGGTTGGAAACAAAATGCCATGTCAGGTCTTTTAGCGGAACCTTCAGACCGTCAGCAACTGTAACCGGTGCATCATCGGCGATGATGTGACCRGCCCTGAAACTGCGCGCTGCGTCGTCAGCCTGCTCTGGCTCGGCGGCATATATTTCCACATTCGGTGCCAGGTTCGACAACGTCAGGCATGTACCCGATATCATCCCGCCACCGCCAATTGGCGCAATTACTGCGTCCAGGTTTTCGACTTGTTCGATCAACTCGCGTGAACAGGTCCCCTGTCCGGCAATGACCCTTGGGTCGTTGTAGGGATGGACGAATTCKGCCCCGGTTTCTTTTACGACTTCTGCAAACACTGCCTCACGCGATGACGTRGACGGYTCGCATTCAACGATCTGTCCACCRTAGCCWATYACCGCGTCCTTTTTTGCCTGTGGCGCGGTGTGCGGCATTACAACMGTRCAAGGAATGCCCCGGCGCCCGGCGGCGTAAGACAGGCATAGGGCGTGATTGCCTGAAGAATGCGTTGCCACACCTTTTTCCAGCATATCATCCGTTAGACCAAAAACCGCGTTAGAGGCACCACGGGCCTTGAACGCCCCGGCTTTCTGAAAATTCTCACAYTTGAAGAAAAGCTGCGCCCCGGATTCCTCATCCAGCATACGTGAAGTCAAAACCGGGGTGCGGTGGATGTACGGCTTGATGCGTTCATGGGCAGCCAGCATGTCGTCCAGTGTTGGAATATCCATAGTTTCAGTCGCCCCCGTTATACGCTGGTACGATAGTATTCCTGCGCAGCCGCGACACCTGACCCGAGAGTAACCGGGAGGTCAAGGTCAGCCATAACCATTTCAATGGTTGCGATGCCGGAAAGGGCCATAACGTCGGTAAGACTGCCCAGATGGCCGATGCGAAAAACTTTGCCGGCAACTTCACCAAGTCCGACCCCAAAAGCAACGCCGTATTTGTCGGCGGCGTGGGTAACAATTTTGGTCGCGTCAAAGCCTTCGGGTGTCAATATCGCGCTGACAGTATCGGAATGCAGGTCGGGGCTAACCGCGCACAAATCCATGCCCCAGGCGTTGATCGCGGCGCGAATACYAGTTGCCAGACGGTTGTGACGGGCGAAAACGTTTTCCAGCCCTTCGTCCAACAACATTTCGGTTGCCAGTTTCAGGCCATTCAACAGGCCAACAGCGGGTGTATATGGGTAAGCGTTGGCGGCGTAACCCTTGGCCATGTCGCGTATGTCAAAGAACGTCCGCGGCAGGGTYGCGGTTTCCAAAGACGCSATCGCTTTKGGGCTAAATCCGACGATGGCCAGACCAGCAGGCAACATAAATCCCTTTTGCGAACCAGTAATCGCAACATCAACGCCCCATTCATCCATCCGAAAGTCCATCGAAGCGATGGAACTGACCCCATCAACAAACAGCATCGCCGGGTGGTTTGATGTGTCCATTGCCCGACGCACCGCCGCGATATCCGAAAGAACGCCTGTCGCTGTTTCATTGTGAGTGGCCAGGACAACTTTTATCTGATGTCCTTTATCTGCTGTCAGAATTTCCTCGAAACGATCAGCCGGAATGCCTTCACCCCAAGGTGTGTCAACGATTTGTACATCCAGCCCGTGGCGCTGGCACATGTCTATCCAGCGATGGCTGAACATACCGTTGCGCGCTACCAGAACCTTGTCGCCAGCAGAAAGGGTATTTGTCAGAGCAGCTTCCCAGCCACCAGTTCCGGTTGACGGAAAAATAAAGATCTCCGCCGTTTCGCTTTTCAGGATTTTTTTCACTCCGGCCAGTGCGGGGTGCAAAATTTCTCCGAACAATGAAGAACGGTGGTCGATGGTCGGCATGTAGACAGCCTTGCGAATTTCTTCGGGCATATTCGTCGGGCCGGGGATGAATACTGGGTTTTGAAAGCTCATGGATTATCTCTTTGTCGTTAGGGATAATCAAAATTAGCTGGTGTTGTCCCAACTCACAATTTTTTTGGAAAAATTTTTTATATTGTGAAAAAATCAAAATATACTAACAATATAAACAAGTTACGTTTTTCATTATACGGAAAAGAAATTCGTAACAGTTTCGCAACCGGATCAGATTGGAAAGTARCTAATGGAAAAGACCAGCCGTTCACGCGGTAGACCAAAGAGCTTCGATGGCAAAGCGGCCAGCAAGAATACCATTCAGTCGCTTGAAAACGCGTTGGATGTGCTCGATGTATTGGCCAATTCAGAGGGGCTGACATTGACAGAAGTTTCTACAATTCTGTCCCGCTCGCCTTCGTCGATCTACCGGGTCCTGAACACGTTCGAGCGGCGGAGTATTGTTGAATCTGACCCTACGACGCAAGCATGGCACATTGGCCCGGCTGCATTTCGCCTCGGGTCTTCGTTTTTACGKCGCAGCGGAATAGTTGAACGAAGCCGCCCGGCGCTACGCTGGTTAATGGAAGAAACCGGTGAGACGGCCAATTTAGGGATAGCGCGTTCTGGCAGTGTATTGTTCGTCTCTCAGGTCGAAACCCACGAAACGATCCGCGCATTTTTCGCCCCTGGAACACAATCCCCTATGCATGCATCCGGGATCGGTAAGGCACTGTTGTCAAGGTACACGCCCGCGCAGCTGGATAGCTTCCTGCGGAACAACCCCTTGAAGCGTTTCACGGCGCATTCAATCACCGACGCGCAATTGCTCAGAGCCGAATTGAAAGAAATTCGYATACGGGAATTTGCATTGGATAACGAAGAGCGAACGGTTGGAATGCGCTGCGTTGCGGCACCTATAATCGACATGCATGGCGAAGCGGTCGCCGGAATTTCAGTTTCCGGCCCGACCAACCGAATGACCGAAACCCAGTTGGATCGTATTAGTATGCTGGTGTGTGAAGCAGCAGAGAATCTGTCTGAAGGGTTGGGGGCAAAATCTAGGAAAGCTGAAGATTCAGCGAGTTAGCTATTTCCGGATAGTTTTAGTTAAAGATCGGCGACATTCCCGGTTTGKTTCGCTTCTGAAAATCTGATTCCTTCTGAGAAAACATCTTACYGCATTGATATTAAATGTAATTTTTTTGGACAGCAGTTTGTTGTGCCTGTTTCCAACAGGCCTGAACGCACTCTTTCGCCCATAGTTTAGCCACAATTGGAACACCACTGGATACCTTTAAGAACATGATTTTGACAAGTTTCGGAGTCACCATAAACGGCGGCCTGGAGCTATGCTATTTGGTAACAAATATAGGGCCACCATTTGGGTGGGTTTTGTATGAACTCTACAGTAACAAACGAAACTGCTTCCGAAGGCAAGTTCACTGATGAACTTCAGCCCGGTACCAGCCTGTTGCAAGGTCAGTATGTGATTGAGAGTTTTCTCAATAGTGGCGGTTTCGGAATGACCTATCTGGCCAAAGATAGCCTGGATCGGCGGGTCGTCATCAAGGAATGTTTCCCCGCCTCGTTTTGTACACGCAATGATACAGTCGTACGTGCCCGGTCACGCACACATCAGAAAGACTTCAAATCYATTGTCCGTCTGTTTGTGTTGGAAGCACGTCGATTGTCGAAGTTGAAACACCCCAACATCGTYGGTGTCCATCAGGTTTTTGAAGATAATGAAACTGCCTATATGGCGCTTGACTATGTAGACGGACAAGACCTGTTAGATATATTCGATGAGAAGAAAAGGATTTTGGCGCCAGAGGATTTGCGGAAAATTCTGCTGAAAATCCTGGATGCRATCGGCTTTATTCACCAGCAAAACATTCTGCACCGAGATATATCGCCTGACAATATTCTGCTGGACCAGTCTGGTGAGCCRATCCTGATAGATTTCGGCGCAGCACGCGAAAAAGCAAGTAAAGCCAGCCGCGCATTGTCCGCATTACTTGTTGTTAAAGACGGCTATTCACCGCAGGAATTCTATATTGCTGGCAGCGAGCAAGGTCCGGCCAGCGATATATATGCTTTAGCAGCCACTTTTTATCATATGGTTGTGGGCGAAGCGCCACCAAACAGTCAAACACGCCTCGCCGCTGTCGCCGCAAAAGAGGACGATCCTTACAAGCCGGCCGGGGCGATGGTGGCAGGATATGACAAGGAATTCCTTGAAGCGATAGACAAAGCTCTGAGYATCTTTCCAAACGAGCGTTTTCAATCAGCGCAAGAGTGGTCGATAGAGATTGATGTCGAAAAACGTATAGAACATGCGCTTGCAGCGGCCCAAAACGATAAGAATATTGACCTCTCAATTTCGCTTCTTGTATCCGAGACAAATCGTGTCGTTTATGCTGAAAAAAAACTAGCAGATAACACTTCTGTAGCCAAAGCTGAGGTGACGGAAAAAACTAAATCTACACAGGATCAACCAAAAGTAGATGAGTTCGTTCAATCAGATTCCGAAATGAATTTGGATGAAAACACTCTCGGGCGGAAAAGGTGGTTTTTCAGGCGCTCACGAGGTGAACGAACCTTAAGACGCTTTTGGCCCAGTGGAAAATCGCGAACAGAGCATTTTGGAAAGGCAGGCTTATGAAGTTCCTCAAAGATATTATCACAAGAAAGCGTCAAGATCCGGATGAATRCGAGACAGTAGRTTTGACRGATCAGTTCGATCCAGTCGAACCAGAARATAATTCTGGWGATGATCTGCTGGTAAGTTTGGCGTCCATACAGTCCAAAATTCAAGGGGCWCTTAACGGTACTGAACGCGATTCAAAAAAGAGCAAACGGGAAGATATTGCTTCCAGCCCAGTGGAAGATTTTGCTGATGTTGTTGCTGGAATTGCAAAACCAGATATTGTTGAACTGAAACAGAAAGCATCAGACACTGTTTCGACGGTGGCCGCAGTGAATGCTGGACCTGAAGAAATACCAAAAAAACCCGAGAAGAATTTCAAGGGTGGCCCCGGTAAAGAACAAATGCTTGCACCCCCTGTTGTTGAGCCAGTTGAACTGAAAACCGATATGCAAAAAGTACAAGATGTGCCAATTCAAGACAAAGCGTCGTCGGGTGATATCAGCAATCCAAGGCCAATTATGAAGCCTCAGGAAACGCAAACAAATCTGGATACTGAAATCCCGAAAATTGATTTAAAACCTGTAGTCAGCCYTGGGATTATTGAAGTGCCGGCACCGTCAACGGGTCGATCTGGTCGTCGTGCTGGGCGGGTAAAAACACGCCTGTTGGGGTTCGAGAAATCACAGGATGCAAGTGCAGATCCATTTGATTCCAGCAAGAAAGTTACCGGCCAGGCGCAGGTTGATTTTCCCGTTGGTTGGATAGTTGTTATTAGCGGGCCAGGAAGAGGCGCATCATTTTCCATTTTCAATGGCGTTTCGCAGATTGGACGTGGTGAAGAYCAGGCSATAAAACTGGATTTTGGCGACAACAGCATTTCGCGCAACAACCACGCAGCAATTGCTTACGACAATGAGCAGCGTTCGTTTTTTCTTGGTCACGGGGGTAAAGCAAACCTCGTGCGTCTGAACGACAAACCAGTTTTAAGCACTGAAGAGATTTCCAACAGTGATCTGATCCGGATAGGGGAAACCACGCTTCGCTTTGTCGCTTTATGTGGCAATGAATTTGACTGGGAAGCGGATAACCAGGAAGAATTTGATGATGCGGCCATCGCCTGAAATTCGTTTTGATGTCGCCTCCGCGATCAGTCAGGGAAGCCGTGACTATCAGGAAGACGCGATAATCACTGATTTTCCGTTAGGCTCTGACATTGGATTTGCAGTACTTGCGGATGGTATGGGCGGRCATGCGTCTGGTGACGTCGCCAGCAAAATTGTCGTGACCGAAGTCTTTAGCGAACTGAAATTACAAAGCGGCGATTTTCTGTCTTTCGAAGAAAGAGTCACCGATATTCTTCTSGATGCAGCACTTTCTGCAAATGAATGTGTGAATAGTCACGTTAGCATTAACCCGGAATCCGGTGGCATGGGGGCCACCCTGATAGCGCCAGTTTTCATCAAAGATCRGCTGTATTGGATTTCAATCGGGGATTCCCCGCTGTTCCTGTATCGGGACAGGGTTTTGACCCAGTTAAATGAAGACCATTCGATGGCCCCGCAAATCGACTATATGTTCGAAACTGGTCAGATTGGTGAAGAAACTGCAAAAAATCACCCTGATCGAAATTGCCTTACGTCGGTAYTGATCGGTGATGACATTGCTCGCATTGACTGCCCACTTGAACCAATTGGCCTGCTTGACGGGGAYATAYTGGTAATGGCCAGTGACGGATTGCAGTTCTTGAGCAACTACGAAATTGGGAGCGTGTTGTCTGACARCCAAAGCAAGTCTAGTTCGGAAATTTCTGAAATATTGCTGCAAAARCTAAARGATCTTGGYGAYCCTGAYCAGGACAATATTTCGTTTTCCGTCATCAAAATTAGCGATTCAACGTCYGTTGTCAGCAACCCAATTGCTCCGACCGAAGCAGAACCGAGCTTTGCCGCGAATAGCATGCGGCGTGTTGGTGCAGCCATAGTTTCGGCTGGCCGATCTGCRATGAGTGCCCTGCGTTCACAGCGCCGCAGATCCGACACGTCTGAAAGCACTTCATGAGCAGTATTCCCACCGCAAACAGCATATTGGTTCAKTTAGAGAGYACTCTTGYTTCCGGGAAACTRGCGTCAAAGGCAATGCAACAAGGTAAACGCCTTYTGGATCGGTTACAGTCTCCCGTTAAGGTCGTTATTCTKGGGCTCCCGGAAAGCGGGAAAACACAACTTCTCAACCTCTTGGCTGGGAAAAGGATAGTTCCAGATGGAACAACGCTGCCGTCCATTGAACTTGTTTGGGCAGAAAAAACACAGACTTCGGTTACAATGGCAGACCAGTCAGTTTCGACCTTTGACGGGATAAATATAGAACAATTGGATGTAGCAGGTTCAACATTTGGACGAATAGAAATTAGCCTGCCAAAYYTGGAACGCATTAGCTTGCTCGATGTCGTTGTAGAAGGGGATCTTCGGGATCAAGAGGCTGCAATTGACTGGGCAGTTCAGCGTGCCGATATCCTTATATGGTGCAGTCAAGAATTTGCGACGCAGGAACAAAAACTTTGGTCACGGGTTCCGGAAGCTCTGAAAGATCATAGTTTTTTTGTACTCACCAAAGCCGATGAACTGTCGTCACAAGGCATATTGCCCGCCCGAATATCTACAATCCAAGATATAGTATCAGATGAATTTCATAGTTTGGTTCCTGTAGCCACATTGCAGGGCATTGAAGCTCTGGAAAAAGTTGGTGGGATCGATCGTTCTGCGCTTAGCGCCAGTGGTGGCGCGGCACTGATTGCAGCAATATTTCGTCRGRWKKWMAMKKSCAWWYSYGCTTNVRVMSRNCAGCGCGCNNNTGTYKSYWRRMRSRYKWRKRMYYGWWYYRMCMKRWSRAMMWATTGTTGCAAWAAACAACAAGTCCGCTCCATTGGCACAGGAACCCAAAACCGCTGGAGATGTTGAGGAAGGACAAGTTGACGAAAGTGATCCAATTCCGAATGCGCTTGAATATCTGAAAGAACGGTCGTTGAGCCTGACCAAGTTCCTACCGGCACGCTACCCGGAAAACCTGTCWGGAATATTGGAACATTGCACTGAAACGGCGGAYAAACTTGTAGAGATGGTCACCCCAAATTCCGCACAAGAAACGGCATTGCAAGGYCTCCARGACGACATGATGGAAGCCGCGGATTTGATCCTGTTGATGCAGATGGAATCAGGCGAAGGCCCCGCAGCAGATGCAGTAACTTTGTTGCTTCAACTTCAAAGGGAATTGGAAGTTAAGATAGCCGCTTAAATTGCAACTGACTCGCCTATTCTCGCCTGATAATTGCCTCAAAATAGCCGCGATTTAAGGGATAATACGGTAAAATAATGTCCAATTGTGTGGGTTTGTTCAAGATTCGGGAACAATCTGCACTGCAATTTTGTCGCATGGACGTGTCTGGATCCCGATAAGTGTTGCAGGTGTGGAATGAATATTGAGACAGTAATCGCCGAGCAAGAACAGTCCCCAGATCCAATTAATACCGATCTGTTAAAAGTGGGTTCAGTTGGGCTGACTTCCTTTTCCCAAAAAGCCAAAGTCCTTAAAGCTGAGCTTAAAAAACTTGCGGATATCGGCGATGAGAAAACCGCAGGCGTCACCAAGAGATTGGCGCAGCAATTAGATGAATTCGAGCCAAGTGTAACGATGATCGGCCAAGTTAAAGCGGGTAAGACATCGCTTGTGAATGCAATGGTTGGTTGGCCAAACCTGCTTCCGGCGGACGTAAATCCCTGGACGTCTGTTGTTACATCACTGCATTTGTCCCCGGAACCTCGGGCTGAGGGGAACAGCGCGCTTTTTAGGTTTTTCGATGACAGGGAATGGAACCGGTTGCTGGATAAAGGTGGTCGGATTGGCGAGCTTGCAAGCCGCGCCGGAGCGGATGAAGAATTGGAAACCGTTCGCGAGCAGATTGAACAAATGCGCGAAAAATCCCGCGCCCGCCTTGGTCGCAGATTTGAATTGTTGCTCGGACAGGAACACAATTACGGATATTTTGATAAGGATCTGATCGAGAGATACGTCTGCCTCGGCGATGATTTTGACGACGACGAAGAAGAATTTCTGACGGATACTCAGGGACGCTTTGCCGACATCACCAAATCCGCTGATCTGTTCCTGCATCGGCCACAGTTTGGTACCAAACTGTGCATCCGCGATACGCCAGGCGTCAACGATACTTTTATGATGCGCGAGCAAATTRCTATTGGCGCCATCCGCAGCAGCCGATTATGCGTCGTGGTTTTGTCCGCCCATCAGGCGCTTTCRTCCGTTGATATGGCGCTGATCCGGCTAATCTCGAACATTAAATCCCGCGAAGTGATAATTTTCGTCAATCGCATTGATGAGCTTTCAGATCCCGCAATACAAGTTCCGGAAATTCGCGAAAGCATCCGCAAYACCTTAAAAAAACACGAAGGTCCTGTTGACGCGCAAATCATATTTGGCAGCGCTTACTGGGCGAACAAGGCCTTGACTGACTCGCTCGATAATCTTTCAAAAGATAGCGCGTTGTCGTTGGTTAACTGGGCTGAACAAGAGTTGCAGGTTGCCCCTGCCTCACAATCCCCGGCAGAGATGATTTGGGGGTTGTCCGGTATGCCGGCTTTGTTCACGGCTTTATCCGATAGGATAGTTGAGGGTGTCGGGCAAGAAGTGTTGGAAAAGGTTGCCCGCAGCGCAATCAATTTGGCAAACGGTATATCCGCAGCCAATCAGGCCCACGCATTACGGCTAAGTGATGTATCAGTTGAGCCAGTGAATAAGGACGAAATTGCAGTAAATCTGCTCGAAATAGAAGCTATCGGCTACGATCTGCTTCGCAGTGAACTCAATGTCTTAATTGACCAGTTTCAAACCAGAATTGACCGCTCACATCGCAGTTTTCTGGARCGAGCGACGGCTTCACTTATTTCTCATTTGGACCGGTACGGCGAGCAAGCGGTTTGGCAATATGACCCTGCCGGATTGCGGGTTTTGTTGCGCTCGTCTTATCGGGTATTTGGTACCCGAACACAAAGCGCCGCCCAAATGGTTTATGATACCGTCGCAACTGAAATTGGCGAAGTATATGCGCGAACATTCGGGAACTTAGGCGGCGATTTCAAAATAGAATCGCCGCGCCCACCCAGAGTTCCACCTCCGGTATTTTTAGGTCAGACCATTGCACTGGATTTGCACGGCAGTTGGTGGAAAAGCTGGTGGAAACGCCGCCGCGGGTATCAGGCATTCGCCTCGGGGTTTTACAAAATGATCTCAGAAGAAACCGACCCAATCGTAAATGAGTTGAAAGTAGCGCAAGCGGACAACCTCCGCTCAGAGGCAAAATCAATACTTGAAGAATTCCTTACCGAGCAGCGCGAGATACTGTTGGGAGTGATTGAGCAAGCAGACGCAAGTCCAGAAGTACTAAACGAGATGCTGGGTGTTTATGACGATGAAGATCGCCAAAAAATCGTTGAAATATCTTTGACCACCTTGAACCAATACGTTGCGTGACGAACAAAATAAGGCAGCCACGACATGACCACCACCGAAACATCGCCAGAAAGCTCAACCGCCAATAACTCTCGAAAACCTGTTCTCGCGATTATGGGTGAATTCAGTGTTGGCAAAAGTACACTTACGAATCTGCTGGTTGGCTCTGATCCGTTACCGGTAAAAGTTACCGCTACTCAATTGCCACCGGTGTGGATTTCTTATGGCGACCAAGAACCATTCCGTGAAGATCTTGAGGGGAACATTCACCCTGTTGATTTGGGAAAAATTGACGAGATCCCTCTGGAGCAAACATCCGTAATCCGCCTTTTTCTAAAAGCGGATATTCTGGAAATGTGTGATTTCATTGATATGCCCGGGATTTCAGATCCGAACATGTCGTCAGATGTTTGGCAACGCGTGATCCACAATGCTGACGGGGTTCTATGGTGTACGCATGCGACCCAAGCATGGCGGCAAAGTGAAGCGGCAGTTTGGAAAGCAATGTCCCCCGATCTTTTCAACACAAGCTATCTGCTGATCACCCGCATCGACAAACTTCTTACCCTCAAGGACCGGAGCAGGGTGGAGAAACGGGTGCGCCGCGAAACACAGGGTCTGTTTGCCGAGGTTTTTCCTATTTCCCTTACTCAGGCGGTTTCAGCAACAGATGACCGCGAACAGTGGGAACAAAGTGGAGCAGAGGCCTTTTCACAGAGCCTGATAGACCTATTGCAYAAACTGAAYGAGTCATTGGAGCCYCAGGAATCGCCAARCCTTCGTAAACCGGTGGCGGARAATGAAAGTCAGGAAACCCARAAAATAWTCCAGTTGAACCCCAGGKTARAAGAAGAACAGYCCTACCATGCTGCTGTCAGCCCGGTCCGCGTAAAGGTAATGAGTTCAGCAGAAACCCAAACAGCGCGGCCCCCACGACACGAGCAGCAGTCTTTAACTACTGAGATAAATTTAGCTAATGTTCGGGACGTATGATGAATTACCGAAAAATATTCAGTATGTTTTCTCGGGGTGAAACTGGCCGCGTTTGTTAGTAATCTGTTTTGGAAATATTTTGGAACGCCTCGGAAGTTTCTCGACCGGTCTGGAAATACAAAAATTTACCACGCATTTACCCTCACACTGGTCTATCAATAGCAAAATAGCTCCGGCGCGTGTCGCGTGGGTCTTTTACAAAGTGTCATACTAATGATTTTGGATAAACTTGATGCGCTTCGGGCAGAATTCTCTGAGTGCTCAGCAATAGCGTTGGCTGATATTTCTTCTGGTACGGTGCTCTGTGTAAGCACGGAGAAAAAACAACGCCAGGAACATCTGGACACCCTTTGCCAGACAGCCGCAGAAATCTTTTCCGGCCAGACCGCATCTGCGGTTTCAAAGATGTCAGAGGAAACTGGTGGGTCAGCTTTGCATGAAAGCGTAGTGTTGGCAAAATCTGAGACATATGTTTTCCTTCGTTCGCCAATTGACCCAAAAGAAGCAATGCTTTGTGTTTGTTCGGCAAARTTAGATATCGACAGYTTCTTGCAGCAAGCTCGATCAAGCATGTACAATATAGCGACAGAACAATGAAAAAGCTGAACAGCCTGTTAATAACAGGGACACCGGCATGAGCGATACTCAACGGCTGGAAGATAAAATTGCGAAATTGAACGCCGCTGGTATGGGCGTGACCGAAAATGGGCGGGAAATTAAAGCACTGGGTTTTGACGGTTTTGTGCGCGCAATTCTGAATGAGATTGAAGAGATAATTCTAGCGCGAGAACTGTTATTTGAAAACTCCAGTGGGGAAACTCTTGGGTTAAAAGTCGTAAATAGGCGATTACAGCGTGTCAGCAACCAATCTGATGAAAAGCTGACGAGGCTCGCAGCCCCTATACTAGAACAGGATTTCTCTCAGGAAAGTGGCCTGTTAATTAGTGGGTTATTCAATTTTCTGACCGAGTTTCTTAAAGATACTTCGAAACTAATTGTCTCGACAAATAAGTTGGAGCAGGTGCCCAATCCAGCTGATATTGGCTGCTCCCCCGAAGCTCTGGCGCAAGCGTGGTCATTGGATATGTTCGAGGACATAAACAGTCGCTACGAATATCGTGTCGAGAATTTYGTTGAATCTAATGCGGAGTTTATTCTGGCCTACGTTCAGTATGATTCCGATGGATTTTCAAAGAAAGTCGGCCAGGAAGACAATATTAACCAACTTGTAGAACTTTCAGAAAATGGGCTTTCCCAACTAATTGGGCATCTAGAAAAATTCCTGCACCCAAATAGCGCGCAATATTGCGTAATTTTAAGTGCAGGCCAAGGTGAGGGCCATTCTATTCTCTATATTGTAGTGGGTTCGAAAAAGACGCTGGTAATGGTTCCGTCAAATCGCGCGTCTGGAATATATTCAATCTGGCAAGACCAGACCCCGTAGTTTTACTAATTTCCGGTGTAGTTTAATGACCGAAGTGGTCGATTTTTGTGCCCCTGTWCCCATTKGGATCAATAGGGTGTGGTGTAACTTCTTTGTTTATCGCATCTTCCAAAAGCGCTGTGTAACGTGCTGGTTTATCAAGCTGTTGCGCGGTCAGATGATCTGGGGGGCCTCCAGATCTCAATTACAATCCCGGACAAGGTTGTCTAGGTTGCTTTGATGAATTTGCAGCGGCCAATCTTTTGGTTTCGTGTAATAATTTTACTAAAGCTCAGCTGTCAAGAAAYTGAAGATATCTTCAGCCACCGCACTTATTGCCGTATCAAAGATATTATTCCCTTGTTCAGGTGTCGCCAAAGCTGAATGAGAGCCGACCCGGCCATCAGGAAAATTCGCTCGATGATCCTCTGGCGGCCCATGGCGGTCACCTGAATGGGCTGCAATATATTCAGTACTTAGCTTTGTAGGCGGAGACTGTGCATCACCTGCGGGTACAACTCTATGTAGAGCCTGCGTGATTGCTACCTCGGAAGGGGTTGCGTGCATGCCTTCCCAATCCCCGTAAAACTTCTTTCGTAATATCTGAACCGCTYCATAGTCCCACCAGCTTTTCAAACGAACTGTACCCGCCGGCAAAGTTGAAATTATTTGGCCGAGAGGCTCCAGGTTYGCCCCATGGCCATTCAGTATGAATATGTGCTGAAAYCCCTGCGCAATAAATCCGTCMAGTATTTCGCTGACCACGTCTTTGAACAATCCGGCAGACAGTGAAACCGTCCCCGGAAAAGCTGTGTTAAAWGGTGCCGGTGTATAGGCCAGTGCTGGCGCGACGATCACCTTTGCAATATCAGCAGCGGCAGTGGCGATAGCACCGGCGCACAGCGTGTCCGTCCCGATCAACCCCATTGGGCCATGCTGCTCGGTTGAGCCGGTCGGCAGGACAATACAGTCGGAATGCTTTAGATAAGCGTCCACTTCCTGCCATGTCATTTGTTCAAGTTGCATGAGTTTTAATAGGCCATTTGACGTCAATAAAAAAGGGCCGCGAAAACCACGCGGCCCTTTTGATTTCTCTAACTCAGAAAGCTTACAGGCCCCACTTGGCCGAGACTGTGTCAAAGAAGCCCTTGGTTTGCTTCAACTTTACCCAGTTGTTCACGTAGTTAATCCAAACCTGGTCATCCTGCGGCAACAGCATCGCGATAGGCGAAGGTGAGCGTGGTCCAGTGTTTGGAACCCGCACAATCGGGAACTTATCCGCAAGCGTTGAACCTTCGATGTTGGATGTAATGAAGACATCGGCACGACCTGCGATGACTTCCTGAAAACCTCGCGCCGGGGCTTCAACCACTTTGATGTCCGCGTTTGGAAACCACTCATGTACCAGTGCATCAAAGGTTGTACCCAAAGTGGTAGCAACCCTTACGTTGGCCTGATTGATCGACTCGTAGCCATCRAAATTCGCTGCCTTGTCTTCGGTTGTGAATGGAAAGATTTCAACCGAAAGATAGCTTTCCGAGAACCCGGCAACTTTCATCCGCGGCGCAGAAATTGATGCTGACCCGGTGATGTGATACTTGCCAGCAACAACGCCGTTCACCAAAGTCTTCCAGTCGGTCGGAACAAATTCAACCTCAACACCCATGTCATTTGCCAGCTCGGTCATAACGTCGATGTCAAAACCTTTGTAGGTATTGGTTGCCGGATCGCGCAGGCTCATCGGGTTCCAATCGCCGGTCGTGCCGACTTTCAGKACACCATCGTCCAAAATCTGGTTCAGTGCGGATTGCGCCTGCGCAGCGGTGGCAAGGCCCAGCCCCAGCACAGCCGCTGTTGCGACTTTCAATAATCCATTCATCATTCTCTCCCGTTCACTACATTTGCGTCTGTAAATTGCGTTTCCTAGATTGCGCCTTGATCTAACGACAACACAACAGCTAACCTCAAGAAATATTTTCCAATTCGGGGAAATGAAAACGGGAGCCATGGATGCAGGAAGCCGCGATTGAACTTGTGGATGTGAACAAGTGGTTTGGCGATTTCCATGTATTGAAGGACATTAACCTTTCGGTACAGCCCGGCGAACGTTTGGTTATCTGCGGGCCATCGGGTTCCGGGAAATCCACTGYTGTAAGGTGTATCAACCGATTGGAGGCTCATCAAAAGGGCACGATCCACGTAGATGGGATTGAGCTGACCGATGATCCAAAKTCTGTCCGTGATATCCGTTCAGAAGTTGGGATGGTGTTCCAGCAGTTCAATCTGTTCCCCCATCTTAGTGCGCTGGAAAACCTGATGCTCGGTCCGATGAAAGCCCGCGGTCTTTCCCGCGCCGAAGCCGAAGAAAAAGCGCGTCATTATCTTGAAAGGGTACGGATACCCGAGCAGGCTGACAAACGCCCCGGGCAGCTATCTGGTGGCCAACAACAGCGCGTCGCCATAGCACGAAGCCTGTGTATGGAGCCCAAGGTTTTGTTGTTTGATGAGCCAACGTCAGCACTGGACCCCGAAATGATATCGGAAGTTCTGGATGTCATGGTTGAGCTGGCGGAAGAGGGTATGACAATGATTGTCGTGACTCATGAAATGGGTTTCGCTCGGAAAGTGGCCGAYGAAATGGTGTTCATGGACGCCGGTGAAATCGTTGAACACGGGGCCCCTGAACAATTCTTCAATAACCCGCAATCAAAGCGGTGCCAAAAATTCCTCAGCCAGATATTGCAGCATTAGGGATGTACCAATGAAAAAATTCATAGGATTTTCATTTCTATTGCTCGCATTGACCGGGTGCGCATCCTCCACCACYTGGGGCTGGTACGTCATCAACCCGATGACGCCGGCCGGTATGATCAACATCAGGTTCCTGATAAACGGCATGGGCGCGACGATCCTGATTTCACTGATCGCRGCCGCAATTTCCATATTCCTSGGCCTGATGGTCGCACTTCCCGGCCTGTCATCGCGGCGATGGCTTCGGATAATAAACCGGATYTACGTCGAATTCGTCCGATCAATTCCACTGCTACCGATGCTATTTTGGGTATTTTACGGCTTGCCGCTGATCTTCCGATCTATGGGCCTCGACATACCAATTGATCCGTTTTGGGGAACGATTATAACGCTGGCCCTGTCTGACAGCGCCTTCACGGCCGAGATTTATCGCGGCGGCATCCAGTCAATTGCCAAAGGGCAATCGGAAGCGGCGCAAACAGTCGGGCTGAACTATGCCCAAACCATGCGCTACGTGATCCTGCCACAGGCGTTTCGGCGCATTCTGCCGCCACTGGCGAACCAGTTTATATACATTGTCAAAATGTCGTCCTTTGCRTCGGTCATTGGCATGCAGGAACTGACAAGACGYGCCAATGAACTGGTGGTCACTGAATACCGCCCGCTTGAAATCTATTCCCTTCTGATTGTCGAATATCTGGTGTTGGTTCTGATCATCAGCGCCGCCGTTCGTAAGCTGGAAAGGAAAATGGGCGCGGATGAAGGTGGATAACAAAGGATAGACGGCATGGACTGGCAGAACTTTATGGATAAAACAGTGGATAATATCACTGCTCTGTCCAAAGAAATCCCTGACACGGTTCAGGGCTTTAACATGATGAGTAAGGCGGCCAAAACCAATGGCGCGCTGGACGAAAGAACCAAGGAATACATGGCTCTTGGTATAGCGATCGCTACCCGGTGTGACAGCTGCATTGGCTTCCATGTTCGTGCCCTGATCCGGCTGAAAGCAAGCCGCGAGCAATTTTGTGAAGCCTTGGCGATGGCGACCTATATGGGCGGTGGCCCATCTTATGCTTACAGCGCCAAGGCGTTGAAGGCGTTTGATACATTTTCGAAATAAGGAACACGGCATATGTTTGAAGAAAACCCGGGGTTTGTTTTTGATGCTTGGTACGTTGCCGGGCGTAGTGGCGACTTTGAAAACAAGTTGACAGCTGTCAACATACTGGGAGTGGCCATTGTCATTTTTCGCGGTGAAAATAGCGAAGCAATCGCCTTGGAAGACGCCTGTCCGCATCGTAAATTGCCGCTGTCAAAGGGTAAAATTGTGGGCAGTACCGTTGTGTGCGGTTATCACGGGTTAACCTTTGATTGCAAAGGTAGCTGTGTCGCGGCACCTACCCAGCAGGATGCGGTTCCCAAGCGGGCGACGGTTAAATCCTACCCGGTTGAGGATCGTTGGGGTTTTCTTTGGATTTGGATGGGCGACCCTGATCTCGCCAACAAGGACGAGATAATCGACATTCCAAACTTCCGGACTGAAGGCTGGGCGACAACGGCGCTTGGCGCTCTGCCAATGGAATGCAATTATCTGTACATCATAGATAACCTGCTTGACCCGTCCCACGTGGCTTGGGTCCACATCACGTCATTTGCCGGGGCTGGGACAGACAACCGCCCGTTGGACATAAGCGAGGACGAAGATGGCGTTGTAGTGTCCCGCTGGATTATGGCGCAACCAGCACCTCCCTATTATGCGGACATGTTGCCGTTTGCGAATAGCTGCGACCGAAAACAACACTATGAGTGCCGCACACCATCTACCGCCATCAATATGTCGGTCTATACGCCCCCCGGATTGGGTGGTGCTGACAAGCCGCTGAGCGACAAGGCATTTATCAATATTTCGTATAATTTCATCACCCCCGTTGATCAGGACAACGCTCTCTATTTCTGGTTTCAGCACCGCAATATGCACGCCGGTGATGAAGCATTATCCAAACGAATGTTCGAAGGCGCGGTTATGGCGTTTAATGAGGATAAGGAAGTTTTGGAGTACGTCCATACGGGGATGAAAAACCGGGTGACCCCCTACCTGAATCTGGGTCTGGACGCAGGGGCGATGCGGTTTCGCAAAAAGGTAGAACGACGTATTGAGGCCGAACAGGAAACGTAATCTCAGTCGAACGACAAATGCCCGTCCGGCCCTAATCCGCAGTTTTGTGACGGGTTATCGAAGACATCGCGAAGCTCAGGGAAGCGTTCAAAGATAGCGTCGCCACCCACTATCCGTTCAGGATAAAACCGGCCATCTTCCCAGATATTCACCCCGTCGACACAGACAGTCGTATCCAGAATATTAAGTGAGATCTCTCCCGGCGCGTAAGCCCCGCAAGTGTGAAAATGTAGCAACCGAGGATTGCCAAATGCTCCCCCGCTCCAGCGTTCGAAATTCGCAGCGGCAGGTTGCGAATAGTCACATCCGGGATGAATTCCAGCGTGCCAGGAATGCACGAAGTACGGGTCAATTCCGTATAGTTTTCCAACATGCTCAAAATGSGCTTTCGCGGTGTCGACATCGCTTTGAAGTCCGTCAAATCCAGTGATGCGGCCAGCATCGAATTTGATGTTAAGTATCCCCTCCAGCCGACAGGCGTAGGGATCATAATACTGCGAACCGGTGCCAACCAGAAAACCCTTCTGCGCCACCTTGCCCGAAAAATTAGTGGCGGGGGCAGGCGTAAAAACTGACATCGGGAAACGCGCGACGGTTACATCGGCGGCCTCGGTTGGATAGTCGGCAAACGGGCCGCTGAAATTGGTTCCTAACGGACAAGTTACGCGGATGTCTTTTGCACCCGCCAAGCATGAATTCACCAGGTCTTTGATTTCCACAAAAGCCCGGTAGTCAGTTTGGCCAAACGAAGACGCCAGCATATCAGCATCCAGCGCGTAGGACACGATTGGCCGGATATTCCCCTGTGATGGCCGAAACCTGATTTGATCCCCAAGGCGGGCAAGGAACAGGGATCGGTCCGCAGCTTTCATTCGAGCGATACATTCCGGGCTTGGGTCAACCACGTCACGTGAAAACGGGACTTCAATCTGAGTAGTCAAAATTCCAAGCTGTTTTGCGCTGTCCGCTACCGCATCAACGATTGTAGCGTCGAAGAAATTATGATCAGCGGATTCATAGAGGATAAGCAATTTGTCACCGCTTTTCATCCCCGCACAGGCAAGCAAAAGGTTCTCTGCTCCTTTGAAAATATTAGCGTCCACAACTGCCCCAAACCAAAATCATTTTACCCCTCGCCAAAAGAAAGCCTAACCGACTAACCGGGAATTGCAGCATGTTTTTTCGGTACGATTTAGCTAACAAAGGGACACTAACTGACATTAGTATCGCCGCAAGGAACTTGTGTAAGGGACCAGATATGACCGCCTGGATAAAAATGATCGATGATAACGACGCCGATGGCCGTTTGAAGGAACTGTTGGAAGAGGCTCGGACCCCGCACGGCACGGTGGATACCGTGATGCGTGTTCATTCCCTTCGGCCCGAAACTATGCACGGACACGTGACTCTCTATCGCTCAGTCCTGCATGGCAAGGACAATGTCCTGCCGTTTTGGTTTCTGGAAATTATCGCCAGCTACACGTCAATCCTAAACGATTGCACCTATTCCCTGACCCATCATTTCATGAACGTGCGCAACTTGCTGAAGGATCAGCCCCGGTCAGATCGGATTTTCCTGGCGCTGAAAGCGCACCGGCCAGAGGACGAATATAGCGGCAAAGAACTGGCGCTGCTTCGGTATGCTGCCAAGCTGACAACCGATGTCGGGAAATTGGTGAAGTCTGATTTTGAGGCGTTGAAAATAGCAGGTGCCGATGACGGCGAAATTCTGGAAGTCAATCAGGTGTGCGCCTATTTCAACTACTCCAACCGTCTTTTGAACGGTTTGGGCGCGACGACGGAAGGCGACACAATCGGGTATTACAAAGGYGACGACTGACGGGAAACGGAAATTATCAGGCCCTCAGCTTTTCACCCTTTGGATCGAACGGCGGTTCAGCCAATACTGTTGCTTTATGTGCTTTCCCGAGGATGAAAATTTCRACCGTATCCCCCGGCATCGCCGTCCCGTCTTTAACAAACCCAAGGGCCAGAGATTTTCCAACCGAATACCCAAAAGCCCCAGAGGTGACCCGGCCAACCGACGTACCGTCGGGCAGGAATATCGGCTCGCCCCCGGTGGCATCGGCGTTGTCTGTAACCTCAACTTCAAAAATYGACAGYCTTTCGCGAGGGGCCGTTTCCATCACCGCCCTGTAGGCATCCTTGTGCAGGAACTCTTTGTCCATCTTCACCAAACGATCCAGATTGACCTCTTGTGGCCAGTATTCCGGTGAATATTCGCGGCCCCAACTACCGTAGCCTTTTTCAATGCGCAAAGACCCAAGTGCTCGTCCGCCAACCGGGCCACCACCCACGTCACCGGCGGCCTGCAATAGTGCAGTGTATAGCTGAACCTGATCTTCCTGAGCGCAATGTAATTCCCAACCCAGATCACCGGTAAAACTGACCCGGATCGCAACGCATTTCACGCCAGCCACTTCGATCTGCTTCGATCGCATAAACCGAAACGCCRGTGTYGAHAGATCRGCGTTGGTCAGGCGTTGCAACAGTTCACGYGACYTTGGGCCWGCCACRTTGTAGCCGCARRTATCAACGGTGGTGACCGTAMRYGTCGTATTATCCGGCAACGGGACCATATTGAAGAACCGTTTGTGATACCGTTCAGCCAWACCGGAACCGACCATCAWGAATTCRTCTTCMGCCAGCTTGGTCACGGTGAAATCGCCAGCAACRCCRCCRCGRACACCGATYAASGGTGTGAGGCATGAACGSCCAAYCTCGCTCGGYATATTATTGGCGAGCARRGYATTYAGCCAATYYGCWGCCCCYGRCCCTTTGATCGARTAATTMGCAAARTTTGAAATRTCGATWAYGCCRACATGYTCGCGCAACATTCGGACTTCTTTTCCAACCGGCTCAAACCAGTTTTGACGGGTAAAGCCGTTGGTTTCCTGCACCCCTGGCTGGTCCGCAAACCAAAGCGGATGTTCCCAGCCGCAGTTCAAGCCAAATACCGCCCCCATTTGCTTTTGCATCTCGTAAGCGGGGCGAACCCGGGCWGGGCGYCCGGCGCTGCGCTCTTCATTGGGGAAATGGATTTTGAACCGGTGCGTGTACTGATCATGCACCCGGGCCTTGGTGAATTTCTTATCGGCCCAGTCATCAAACCGTGCCATGTCCCAGGCGAACATATCCAGCTTTGGCTCGCCCTCAATAATCCATTCCGCGGCCAACAATCCAAGTCCRCCRGAYTGAGANAAWCCCGGGANTRATACCATTGCAGCAGAAATAGTTTTGCAACTCAGGCACCGGGCCAAACAGTGCGTTCGAATCCGGTGACCAGATCATCGGCCCGTTTATTACCCGTTTAACGCCAGCCGAAGCGGCAGCAGGCACACGGTCCATGGCCCGCATAACATTGTCCATGATCCGGTCCAGATCGTCGGCAAACAGTTCGTGCCCAAACCCGGCAGGGGTGCCATCCTCGGCCCAGAACCTCATGTCCTTTTCATACGCGCCAATCAGCAATCCATCGCCTTCCTGRCGCAGGTAATATTCGCCGTCACGATCCGCGATAGAAGGCAGGCGTTGGTCCAGTGTCGAAATTTCCGGCATCGTTTCAGTCACGAAATACTGGTGCTCGGTAGGGAGAAGGGGCAGCGTTAACCCCGCCATAGCGGCGACTTCCCGTCCCCAAAGCCCCGCCGCATTCACAACCCATTCGGTATGGATATTGCCCTTGGGCGTTTCCACGATCCAACTGCCATCCGTTTGCTGAACTGTCGCTGTCACTGGGGTGAATCGCTCAATTTTTGCCCCCATCTGCCGTGCCCCGACAGCATAGGCCATGGTCACGCCGGAAGGATCTACATTGCCGCCGTCAGGCTCAAACATAATGCAGCGGATGTCGTCGAAATTTGCCAAAGGATGCAGRCGYGCWGCCTCTTCCCGGCTGACCTCATGGAAATTCATCCCATAATATCGCGCCTTGGCTTCCTGCAATCGCAACTGATGTTCGCGTTCTTCAGTCTGCGCCAGATACAGTGATCCCGGTTGAAAAACACCGCATCCCTGCCCGGTTTCCTTCTCAAGCTCTTTGTACAGGTTCATCGTATAATGCTGGATGCGGCTGATATTGGTGCTGTCGTGCAGCCCGTGAATGTTAGCTGCTGCGTGCCACGTTGAGCCTGAAGTCAGTTCATCGCGTTCCAGCAGGATCACGTCTGTTCTGCCAAGCTTGGCGAGGTGATAGAGGATAGAACACCCGACCAATCCCCCGCCAATTACGACGACCTGCGCATTGGTTTTCATGTTGAAATCCTTTGGCTAGTTTGGGATTTATAGGCTTGTAATAATCTTCATCGCAGCTAAAAACTGCGCGACCTCGGCCTCGGTATTGTAGTGGCACATTGATATTCGAACGCAGTCCTTCAGTCCGAGTGGGTCCAGTATGTTACCCGAATAATGATCGGCCTTGCGGATGTGTACCCGGATGCCGTGATCGCTGAGTTTCGACACCAGATCAGCAGAACTAACCCCGTCAATATACATTGATACCAGACCTTCGCGGTTTGGATTATCTACGCCGCCGATCACATGAACATTCGCCATATCAGCCAACCCGGCCAAGTTACCAGTGCCGTGTAACATCGCATCGGTTAGCGATTTTTCTTGGGCGTGCATCGCAACCCCGGCGGCCACAATCCGCGCCCGTGGATCAGTTCCATTCGACATTTGTGAGCCCAGCCAGTCGAAGTAATTCACAACCGCAGAAAACGTCGCATAGGCCCCGGTGTCCCTGGTCCCCAGCTCCCAGTTATCAGCTGGTCCACCGATCAGCACGTCATGTGGGAACGTGGCCAGACGATCAGATATCCAGGCCACCCCGTAACCGTGGCGCGAAAATACTTTGTAGGGTGAAATTACGTATCCATCGATGTCATAGCTATCAATATCAATGTCGCCATGGGCGGCGTGTTGGATACCGTCAACTATAATGCAGCAGTCGGGGGATACATTGCGGATGGTCTTAGCTATGGCAGCAACATCAACGGCCATKCCYGTMACYGGSGAGGTGTGCAGGATTGTAGCCACGCGGGTATCGGCGTTCAGATGCGGCAGATAATCGTCTGCCGTTACCGAGCCGGTTGCATCATTATGTGGGACGCTGACGTATTTTTTCCCGGCWATGCCTGACCAACGAATACAGGCGCTACGGGACGCCGGATGTTCCARCGTGCWGCCRACAATATTGCCGCCCTTWGSSGTKCCAAGACAKSCGGCRCTAATCAGGCGAAACAGCAGTTCTGTGCCGCTYTCGCCGACAAAAACCTGTCCACCGCYGGCGTTAAGGAACACCCGCATGTCGGCCTTGGCCTGATCAATGACCTTAACCAGCTCACGCGACGYCGGATTGTCACGGCCCTGATTGTCSGGGATTGCGGAAAATTCGGTTGAAACTTCGACGACCGATTTTAACGTTAGTGCGCCGCCCGCATTTTCAAAGAACACACGATCTCCCTGTTGCGGACAAGTGCCGACATGGGCAAATTTCCCACGAACCACGTCGAGTATTTCTGATATTTTCTGGTGCATCAATTGTCGCCTGTAATGGAGCCTATGCCGACAATATACTTAGACCTCGCCCTATTCCTACTGAGCGTTGCGACATTTATTTCCTRTTCACGACGTTGTCGCGAACGCWAGGGTTTGATTTAGCGAAGTGCCGCYTCGATATTGCCGCCATCGACGGTCATCACATGTGCTGTGGTACGTTCGCTCAACGCCAGCGCCGCAAAAGCTTTRGCGACATGGCTGGCCTCTACTTCCCGTTTCAGCAAATTGCCCGCCATATAGGTTTCTTCGTCAATGCCACGYGCCTTGGCCCGTTCAGCGACAAATGCCTYATCCAACAGGCCGGAACGAATGCGATCAGCATTGATGCCATTAACCCGAACACCCCGCGACCCAAGTTCCAGCGCGAGCTGGCGCAAAAGGAAAAATGTAGCCGCCTTTGGAATGCCATAAGCGCCAAAACCCTTACCAGGGTTCACGGCTTGTTTGGAGACATTAAACAGTATCTGCCCGCCMCGGCCTTGTGCTTCAAATACGCCAGCAGCAGCTTTTGCAAATGTTTGATGGGCAAAGAAATTCAACTCGAAACTTTTTCGAAGAATGTCATCATCAAGAACCGACATCTCACCGGTCCAGGCGGCACCGGCATTTGAGACCAGAATATCCAAGCCGCCAAACTGCTGGATACAGGCATCCATCGCGCGATCGGCGGCACCATTTTCGGTGATGTCGAGCGCCATGCCACTGTGCCCAGCCCCAAGTTCTGACAGTGCAGAAGCAAGCGCTTTATCTTCCAGATCAACCAGAAAAATATTAGCACCAAGGGCAGAAAATTCCTGTGCGGTCGCAAGGCCAATCGCCCCGCCACCGCCTGTTACCATAACCACGCGGCCTTGCATCGCGGGTGGCTTGCCCTTGCCAAGTTTAGCCTGCTCCAGCGACCAGTATTCCATATCGAAAAGTTTTCCCGCACTTACGGGGTGAAATCCGCCACACGCCTGCCCATTTGTCATCGCAGTAATGTTTTGCGCCGCCAGATCAGACGCAGCACCGGCTGCCTTGGCATTGGCGGAAATGCCAACGACACCCACACCATCGAYCCACGCCAGATTTGGGGTCGGCATCAACATGGTTTTGCCACCACCAAAACGGGCATTGTTATCATCAAAATACGCGGTGTATTCCGCTATGAAATCATCAACCGCTTTGGACACCGCCCCGCGTCCGCCAGCCAATATGTCTGCCGTCAGATAAAGTGGGTAATTCTTGGTCCGAATAACGTGATCCGGCGTTGCCACACCGCGACGTGACAGGTCAGTCAGGTCTTCTCGGGTGAAAAATTCCTGCACGTTTTCGCCGTTACGCATGTCCATTACCGGCATCGCTATGTCGCGATTGCCGGTGAACGCAGCGTTTGCATCGCCAATAATTCCCCGCAGCATCGGCAAAATATCTTTGGCGCGAGCGGACATGTTCGCTGAACGACCACCCGCCAGCTTTGGAACCGAACCACTGGTTTTCTCCAACCAGGCTTCGACCATGTTAGTATGTTCAATAAGCCGGTCGTAGGACTGTTTTGCACTATTACCAAAAGCAAAATGGCCGTGGTTGATCAGAATCAGGCCTTCGACATTTGGGTTGGCGTCGTACACTTCCGCCGCGGCCTTAGCCAATTCAAACCCKGGCATAATGAAMGGCACACARACCAGSCGGTCGCCAAATATYTCCTGAACCACCTCTTCCACYTTTGGCAGATCAGCYAGCGATAACATCGCCGAGGCGTGGGTATGGTCCACGTATTTATGCGGCAGAAAAGCGTGCAACAAAGTTTCAACAGATGGATTGGGTGACGTGGAATCAAGCAGGTTGGCACGTTGCAGGTTCACCATGTCTTCGTCGCTTAAGGCGTCTAGCTGACGCARTTCCTGCAAYGGTTTYAAACGAACGCCGGGCAGGCCTGCTGCTTCGATAACRCCMAGATCCCARCCGCTKCCYTTWACGTGCAGCACGTCCATCTCGTTWCCRAAAATRTCAWTGCRTTTTAGCTTGCAAGAAGTGTTGCCACCTCCGTGCAAAACAAGATTGAGATCCTGACCAATAATACGTGACGTATATACCCGCAGCGCCAGTTCACGATCGGCCGGRTCATTCCCGGCGGCGTCTACAAATTTCTTTGMATCACCGTCATCCCACATGTTACGGACCATGACCTAACTACCTTTCAAATGAGCGTAAGTTTTCGCCCTTAAACCACAAATTTTGACAATTGTCAGCATAATGTGTCAAATAGCAAAAAGGGATTATTATGGCAACTGCGACACGTCGACGTTTGGCTGGTAAAGTAAGCGGCGAAAGTATCGTGATTGAAGCCGCGTGGTTGTATTATCACGACGGTCTGAACCAAAGCGAAATCGCCGACAGACTGCAAGTGTCGCGGGCAACGATTGTGAACTACCTGCAAGAAGCCCGCACCCGTGGCTATATTCGTATCAGTCTGGCACCTGAAGTTTTCACCAGCCACCAACTKTCCCAGGATCTGTGTGAAAAGTTTGGATTGGCGGCTGCATATGTTTTGCCCAGTGGGTCAGGCTCAGACGAAAGCGCGTTGATGCGGGTTGCGCGGGGTGCAGCTGAGTGGTTGCCAAGCCTGTTGGAATCTGGTGACCGGTTGGGCGTGGCTTGGGGGCGCACGGTTTATGAGGTCGCAGAAGCCGTTGAAAAGACTAAGATAAGTGATGTCACTGTATCGCAATTGGTTGGTTCAATGGCCACGCCCTATGGGTTTACTGCTGAAATATGCTCAGCCCACATGGCACAGAACCTCGGCGCAAAATGTATCAACCTRCACGCGCCCGCTGTGCTTAGCGAYCCTGAACTGGCRGCGCGACTTAGGGATGAACCTATCATCCGAGCACAGCTTGAGGCGTTGAGCCACTGTAACAAAGCGATCTTTGCTGCGGGGTCCGTCGGGGCGGATAGTCATATCGTCAGCAGTGGTTTGGCCAGTAACGCTGATTTGGAATGGTATGTCGAACGAGGCGCCACCGGGGTGCTATGTGGGCGGTTCATTGACAGTGCGGGCAGGCCAATTCCAGGCGAGCTGGATGACCGGATGATCGGGATTGCGCTGGACAAATTACAAGGACTGGAGGTCGGATTATTGGTATCTGATGGTACCGATAAAGTAACCCCGATGCTGTCGGCAATTGCCGGTGGTTATGTGACCCATATCGTCACCAGTGCCGACACSGCGAGGCAAATGTTGGATGTCAGCTAAGCGTTGGCTTCGCACAATCAATATTNTTCGGAAATTTAGCCCGGAATAACCCGCTCGGGGAACAGCGAGGCCARACCTTCAGGCGWCGCTTCACAMACACCGCGTTCCGTTATCAGACCAGTGACCAACCTTGCGGGGGTTACGTCAAATGCGGGGTTGCCGCTGGGCGTATTATCCGGCGATATTTGCACATTACCAACGGTCCCGTCCGCCATTTTTCCCCAAACCAGATTTATTTCCTCGCCGCCACGTTCTTCWATCGGGATTTCAGCAACTCCATCATTCACCGTCCAGTCAATGGTGGGTGAGGGTAGCGCCACATAAAACGGCACGTTATTATCTTTCGCCGCCAGCGCCTTTAGGTAGGTGCCGATCTTGTTGCAGACATCGCCGTGTGAACTTGTGCGGTCGGTGCCGACGATCACCATGTCCACGTCGCCGTGCTGCATCAAATGGCCTCCGGCGTTATCGACGATCAGTTGATGCGAAACCCCATGRCTGGACATTTCCCAYGCRGTMARTTGYGCGCCCTGATTGCGGGGCCGGGTTTCATCAACCCAGATATGCACCGGAATGCCTGCCTCCACCGCATGATACATCGGTGATGTCGCCGTCCCCCAATCCACAGTTGCCAGCCAGCCGGCGTTGCAATGGGTCAGGATATTCACCGGCTCRCCGGGTTTTTTGGTGGCGGCGATTTTTTTGATCAGCTCGAGCCCGTTCAGACCGATCTGTCGGTTGCATTCGACATCTTCGTCGCAGATATCCATTGCGCGCTTATGTGCGATTGCGGCCCGTTCAGCAAACGGTACATCCTTTAGCAAGTCGTTCATTTCGTTCAGCGCCCAGCGCAGGTTGATCGCGGTGGGCCGGGTTTCGTGCAGCACATCCCAAGTCTCGTGCAACGAAGCATCCGATGGGTCGTGTTTCATCTGCTCGGCAACCCCAAACGCTGCCGTTGCCCCTATCAACGGCGCACCGCGTACCCACATATCACGGATCGCAACCGCAAAATCATCGCGGGATTTCAGGTCAACAACGCGAAATTCGTGGGGCAGCCAGCGTTGGTCAATAATCTTCACCACCTGCTCTGCATCATCGTACCAGATTGAGCGGTAGTGCTTGTCGCCAACTTTCATATCATTTTCTCCCGCGCGATAACCTGAACCAGATCGCGTACTGAATTCATAGAATTTATTCCTTTGCGGTTCACCACCAGTTGGCGACCAAGTTTCAGGCCGCGCGCTTCGCAGCTTGCCCGTAATATTTCATCTTCAATCAGGTCATATTCGGCAATATGAGCGAGGCTAAGGGTTCGCCGGATGATTTCCACCCCGGCAAACCCAAGCAAGTCCTGCCATATATCTTGCAGCCTGTGGGCCAATGCCTGTTCGCTGGCCAGTGACTGCCCCTGATCTTCGAAAAGGCTGTGTTCGTAAAGGATGCCGGTGCGCTCCTGCCGCCAGAGGTGCGAGAATTCGCTGCTAAATACATCCCAGATTTGGTCAACCACATTGAGTATCCAGTCCTGATACCCGTCACGTTCACCCGGCGCGCTTTCATGCCCCGGTTGCGCAAAATACGCCATCCAGAAATTCCCAAGCAGCATGCCGATATCAAACCCGATCGGACCGTATAGGACGAATTCGGGGTCGATCACTTTGGTTTCTTTGTCGGTGACCATGACCGAACCAGTATGAAAGTCGCCGTGCAACATGGTTTCAGCGTTATTGCAGAATTTCGCTTTTAGGTGCTGGGCCTCAACTTTCAGATCAACATCGCGGCGCATTTCTGCAACCAGACTATCAAGCTGCGGTGTGTGGTGATTACGCTCTGCTTCAAAATATGGGTCGGAAAAGATCAGGGTTTCGGTGATGTCGCAAAGCTCTGCGTTTCCAGCRAACAATGCCACGTCCGCTTTGCGTTTAGCTGCATCCATGCTCAGGTCTGAGCCGCGAAACAGGGTGCGTGCGCAGAACTGGCCCAGTACTTTGGCCAACCCGTCATATTCGGTTCCGGCCATCAGCCCCTGACGTAAAATAATATGGGGCGTAAAGAATTCCATCACGATCAGCGCTTGCTCTTCATCAAAATGATAAATCTCCGGAACTGTGCCGGGGTCACGTTCGGCTTGTCGGATAAGCGCGTGATATTCGAAGTAGGCGCGTTTTAGCGGCAGTGGCCAGCTGTCGCCAACAAGGCGCACRTAGGGCAGTGCCTGTTTAACGATGACACTGCCGGTTTTGCTTTTGACAATGAACACCAGATTAAGGTTACCGTCCCCCACTTCGGTCGCGGTCCAGTTTGAGGTGTCAGTGCCCAGCCGGTCGGTAATAGCTGCGATATTACCCAACCGTTGCGCCAGCGTTTCGACTGTCAAAGGGGCATAATTTGTGTCTTGTTCGGTCATTTGTTCCCCCGCTATTTGGCGCTGTTTCATTCAATCATTGCGAAAAACCATCAAATGTCAATACTTGTTGACAATTGACACAATGCGTCGTTAGCTTGAATTATCAGGGAGGTAAGTGGTGCAAGCCAAGGCCGTAGAACTTACGGGTGTTACCAAAGCGTTTGGCGAAAATAACGTCCTGCGCGGGATAGATCTTGAGCTGATGGCAGGTCAGGTTACCGTTCTGATGGGTGCTAATGGTGCGGGAAAATCCACACTTGTCAAAGTCTTGTGCGGTGTTCACCCGGCAAATGCCGGGGTGATCAAACTATATGGCGACACCTTTAGCCCAGCCACCCCATCAGAAGCTATCAAAGCGGGTGTGGTGACTGTTCACCAAAGTATTAACGACGGGGTGATTCCTGATCTGGATGTGGCGTCAAACCTGATGCTGGACAATCTGGCCAAGCCAGGCAGCGGGTTTTTCCTGAACAAACGAAAGAACCGTACCGAGGCGCGCAAGATTGCAGCCGCGATGGCACTGGATGTTGATGTGACACAATTGGTGAGCGAGCTGAACCTGGCTGACCGTCAACTGGTGGCGATTGCCCGGGCGATGGCACACGAGCCAAAATTGCTGATCCTGGACGAACCGACATCCTCACTTTCCACGGCGGAGGCAAAGCGTTTGTTTGAGCTGCTGGACCGTCTGCGCGATTCAGGCGTGGCCATATTATATATCTCGCACCGTATGTCGGATATCCGCCGCATAGCTGATAGGATTGTCAGTATGCGTGACGGCCGGATTTCGGGCGTGTTCGAAGAAACACCGCTGGATATTGAGGGAGCTGTGAACGCGATGCTTGGCCACAGCATGACGGATTCTCAGATCACCATTCCTGAAGCCGGTACCCCGGTGATGCGATTAAAAAATGTCTGTCTGGACGGCGGCTCCAAGCCATTTTCGCTTGATCTGAATGAAAACGAAGTGGTGGCGGTCACCGGCCTCGTCGGCAGTGGGAAAACGGAACTGGCGCAGGTGTTGTTCGGCCTGTCGAAGCCATTTTCTGGCGAAATCAGCCTGCAAGGTAAACCCTATAGTCCGGCTACTCAGCGGGATGCGATTGAGCTGGGAGTTTTTCTTTGCCCGAAAGATCGGGCTAACAATTCTGTGGTGCAGGAATTTGATATTACAAAAAATATCACGCTGCCGTTTCTTAGCCGCCACTCACGGCTTTCATTTTTGAATTCTCGCTCTGARCAYGYGACGGCGCAGCGYACAATTTCGGAACTGGGGATCATTTGCCAAAGCGACACAGACGACATCRGTGACCTTTCCGGGGGCAATCAGCAAAAAGTWATGGTCGGYCGCTGGTTGGCGGAGACCAGCAATCTGTTGGTATTGGATGAACCGTTTCARGGYGTYGACATCAAGGCGCGCCGCGATATTGGCATGAAAATTCGCGCCACTGCCAAAGGCCGGGCCACTGTTGTGATGGTCGCTGAAATGGATGAAGCGCTGGAAATCGCTGACCGGATAATCGTGATGAATGACCAGACAATCGTCGGCGATCACAGAAATGAAGACATCGACCTTGGGTCTGTTCTGGCGCAGGTCGCCGGAAACCTGGGCGATCTTACGGGTGACGTAACACATGCACTCTGAAGCTGAAAATATTGACCCCACCCGGCCCAAGAAGACACCAGTTGAACTGGCAATCCGTTATGGATTTTTGGTTCTGATGGCCGGTTTGGTGCTGTTCTTTTCGGTCGTCGCCGAAGGGTTCGCCAGCCCRTAYAGTGCGGTGTTCATTTTTCAATCCGTCGCCATAACCGGCATTCTGGCACTTGGCGTCACCGCAACACTGGTGGTGGATGGGTTCGATCTGTCGATCGGCTCTACCGCCACATCGGCGCTTATGCTTTCGGCTTATGTTCTTGTGGTGCTGGAAATGAGCGCCTTTGCMGCYGTAGTTGCCTGTCTGRTYATGGGCGCRSTKGTWGGYCTGATAAACGGACTGCTCATAGTGAAGATGCGCGTTCCGGATCTGTTGGCGACACTGGGAATGATGTTCCTGCTGATCGGCTTGCAGCGYATCCCGACGCARGGGCGYTCMATCKCYACSGGCATGACGYTRCCTGACGGRCGMGTKRCTGAGGGMACATTTTCASCWGCWTTCYTWGCGYTGGGGMGGCATCGGTTTGATTTCTTYATCGAAAACCTGATCCCTGTTTCGGTGATCGTCCTACTGGTCATTGGTTTTCTGGTCTGGGTGTTCATGGAACTTACCCGCCATGGGCGGTTGATGTATGCAATCGGGTCCAATGCGCGGGCYGCCAGTTTGGCAGGCACGAACGTGAACCGGTATAAAATTTTAGCCTACATGATTTCCGGCGTGTTGGCGTCGGTTGGTGGCATCCTGCTGGCCGCACGTCTGGGACGTGGCGACATTGCTTCAGGGAATAACCTGCTGCTCGATTCAGTTGCMGCAGCTTTGATCGGATTTGCGGTGCTGGGGGCTGCAAAACCAAACGCATTCGGTACCATCATCGGCGCACTTTTCATTGGCATCCTGTTGCAGGGACTGACGATGATGAACGCGCCTTACTACACCCAGGATTTCGTCAAGGGCGCGGTTCTTGTCGTGGCACTTGTCTTTACCTTCGCGCTGTCTCGGCGCGGGGGGGCCCATTAGGGCCACTCAATTTAACCACAAACCGGGAGACTAAGAATGAAACTTACACGACGACTATTTACCTCACTTGCGGGCAGCGCCATTGTGCTGACGGCTGGTCTGACACCGGCGTTGGCACAGGATATGCCGGCACCGTTTGACAACGCGGGCGACGTTAAAATCGCGCTGGTGCGTTACCTTTCAACCGGCGATTTCTTTCAGGCATATCTGGCGGGAGTAGAAAGTCAGGCCGCCGCAATCGGCGTTGACCTWCGTATCTTTGACAGCCGACAGGATGCAGCCCTACAGGCGGACATGGTAGATCAGGCCATCGCACTTGGTGTGGACGGGATCATCATCCAGCATGGTCTGACAGAATCCATGCAGGCCGCTGCACAGCGTGCAATTGATGCTGGAATCAAAGTAGTTGCATTCGACGTTAATGTTGAAAATGACGCCATTCCGCAGGTTGAGCAATCTGACTATTTGTTGGGTAAGCTGGCTCTCGAGCAGGCCATCGCAGATAACGGCGATACCTGGAAAGCCGGATACGTGTACGTAGCTGGCATCGCTCCACTGGATCGGCGTGACGTTGCCTGGCAAGACATCAAAGCCGAACATTCCGGCATCGAAGAAGTWGCAATGTTTGGTACACTTGATAACCCGATTGCAAACTCGGTTGCCAATCAGGCACGCTCGGTTCTGCAAGCTAATCCGAACATCACCGTAATGTTCGCACCCTATGACGAATTCGCCAAAGGTGTTAAAATCGCTGTGGATGAGGCYGGCATGACCGATCAGGTCAGTATCTACTCTGCGGACGTTTCCACCGCTGATATTGCCGCCATGCGAGAGCCGGGTAGTGCCTGGGCTGCGACAGTGGCGACCAACCCGGCCGTTGTTGGCGAGGTTTCGGTTCGTACACTTGCAATGCTGCTTGCCGGTGAAGATCCTGGTCACAACGTTGTTGTTCCRCCAACCCTGATTACACAGGCTTTCCTGAACGACAATGACATCAAAAACATGAGCGATCTGAGCGCCAACATGCCTCAGTTCGCACATGCTGACGTGTCGGTTCCGGCTTGGATGCCACTGCCGACACGCTAAACTAAAATCACCRGTTTGCCGGTTAGGGTTGCGGAGTTAAGTTCTTCGCAGCCCTTTTTTTAATCCAGGTTAAGGATGGTTTCTGGTTGGGCGATTTCCCTTAGGCACTGCAAAACGYTTTGGCGTCGGCAATGGGGCGGGGTGGCCAGCATGATCCGGCGCACCGGTGCTGGCGCGGTCAGCGGTTGGCAGCGCAATGTATCCTGCAAAGGCGCTGCCAACAGCCGCTGCGGCACGATTGACACGCCAAACCCCCGGATCACCAGATGCTCAATCGCGTCGATGGAATCCAGTTCAATTGCCGGTTCGATCAGCAACCCGCGCTGGGTCAGATGGCTGGCGATCTGTTCGCCCAGCCAGGTGCTTCGGTTAAATGCGATATAGGGGTTCTGGCGTAGGATATCCGCYTCTTTCGTGCGGCTTTTGTTTGATTTCGAGGTGATCAGAAACAGCGGTTCGGCCCCAATTTCATGTAGCCGCACCATCGGGTGGGCCGATACCGGGGCAGATAGAAACGCAAAATCAAGTTCATGGTCTTCCACCGCTTTAGCCAATGGACCCGATAGGCCAGAGCGCACAGATACCTGTAGTTTGGGAAAATTGCGGCGCAGGCGTTCCAGCACCACCGGCAGCAGCGTTTGTAAAGTGGTCGGGATGAAGCCAAGGTTCACTTTACCCCCCATATCATCCGCGACAGCGAGGGACTTCAAACCATCCAGACGCTCAATAATGTCGCGCGCCTTTTCAACGATCTCTTCGCCAAGCGGTGTCAGAGTTGCCGGGCGTCTGCCCTTGATGAACAGCGGCGCGCCCAGTTGCTGTTCCAACTGCTTCATCTGGATGCTGATGGCAGAGTGGCTAAGATGAATAACCGACGCAGCGGCGGTAAAGCTACCCGCGCTGTGAATTGCTAAAATTGTACGCAGATGGGCCGTTTGCATGATTATTGTTAGAATATCTAACGCTAATTGTGAATTCCTTTCGTTGTCTTTTATCTTTTGAACAGGATAGGTTCGCGCCAATGAATGGATTCGGGGGCATCTGACTATGGCTAAATCGCAAGGCAATGGGCTTGGCCCGCTGGCTGGGTTGCGCGTCCTTGATCTGACACGAATTCTGGCGGGGCCAACCTGTACTCAGTTGCTGGGTGACTACGGCGCGGACGTGATCAAGGTCGAAAAACCCGGCGCCGGGGATGATACCCGCGGCTGGGGGCCGCCCTATGTSMMSRSSRMGGACGGSSAGGMSACSCGCGAAAGTGCTTATTACCTGTCGTCCAACCGTAATAAGCGTTCAATCGCTGTGGATATTGCGACGCCGGAAGGTGCGGATATCATCCGTAAACTGGCCGAAAAATGCGATATTCTGGTGGAGAATTTCAAGGTCGGCGGGCTGGCGAAATATGGGCTGGATTATGCTGCCATGCAGGCGATCAAGCCGGGTCTGATATATTGCTCAATCACCGGGTTTGGCCAGACCGGCCCGAACGCCTCGCGCCCCGGTTATGATCTGATGGCGCAGGGCTATGGCGGTATGATGAGCCTGACAGGTGAGCCGGGTGGTGAACCGATGAAAGTCGCCGTTGGCGTGGCCGATCTGATGTGCGGTATGTACGCCAGCACCGCAATTTTGGCAGCCCTGCGCCACCGTGATTTGACGGGTGAAGGGCAGTATATTGATGTGGCGCTGGTGGATACKCAGGTYGCKTGGTTGGTGAAYGARGGSGTGAATTATCTGACATCSGGCGAGGTGCCAAAGAGGCGCGGCAATCAGCACGCCAATATTGTGCCTTATCAGGTGTTTGAGGCGTCGGACGGTTTCGTGATCGTGGCGGTTGGTAATGACGCACAGTTTGCCCGTTTTTGCGGCATGCTTGGGCACCCGGAATTGGCCGAAAATACTGATTATCAGACCAACGAAGCCAGAATTAGAAACCGCGATGCTTTGATAGCCAAGCTGGTTGAAATCATCAAAGGTTTTTCAAAGGCAGCGGTGCTGGACGGGCTGAAAGCGGTCAGTGTTCCCTGTGGCGCGATCCAAAATCTGGATGAAGTTTTTGCAAGCGATCAGGTGATTGCCCGCGATATGAAAATCACGATGGATCACCCGCTGTCTGGCTCTGGCACCATCGATCTGATCGGCAATCCGGTGAAGTTTTCAACGACCCCGGTCGAATACCGTCTGGCACCGCCTGCATGTGGTGCGGATACCGATGAGATTTTGCGGGATTGGCTGGGCGAAGGTGAAACGTGATGTTTAGTCTTACGCAAGATCAACGGCAAATTCAGGACACCGCGCGCAAACTGGCGCAGGGACCGATTAGGGAACGCGCCGCCGAAGTTGACCGGACTGAGGAATACCCCTGGGACAACGTCAAACTGTTGACGGACGCCGGGTTCATGGGCATGGCGATCCCGAAAGAACATGGCGGGCTGGGGTTAAGTTATCTCGACGTCGTTCTGGTGGTCGAAGAATTCGCCAAGGCTTGCGGTGTTACGGGCCGGATCGTGGTTGAAGGCAACATGGGCGCAATTGGCGCAATTACAGCATATGGATCAGCCGCGCAAATAGAGCGTGTCGCGCCACTGGTGCTGGCCGGGGATAAACCGGCGATTTGTATTACCGAGCCGGGTTCAGGTTCGGCGGCGACCCAGATGACAACGATGGCTGTCAAAAAGGGCGACAAGTATATCCTGAACGGCACCAAGCACTKSATCWCYSRYGSCGRYGTGTCCAAGACGCATCTGATTTTTGCGCAGGTTGAAGAGAACGGAGAACACCTTGGCATYGGTGGATTTATTGCGGTGCGGGGTGAAGACCAAGGTCTGGTGATTGGTACCCGCGAACCTGCAATGGGTCTGCGCGGCATCCCGGAAACCGAAATCCATTTCAATGACCTGGAAATTGACGCAGATATGGCCGTAATCCCACCCGAGGGGTTCAAGCGTGGCTTTGCCGGGTTGATGAACGCCTACAATGGCCAGCGTGTTGGGGCAGGGACCGTGGCGCTTGGCGTGGCGGCGGGGGCTTATGACGCGGCCTGTGGCTACATCAAAGTGCGCGAACAATTTGGCCGACCGATTGCTGAATTTCAGGGGCTGCAATGGATGGTGGCCGATATGAATGTGTCGCTGGAAGCGGCTCGGATGATGCTCTGGCGGGCGGCRGCAAGTGCGCAAACTTCSGCCAGTGGTTTCCCTGATCCGTTGATGGCGGCGCAGGCGAAACTTATCGCTTCGGAAACGGCCGTGAAGGTCACGAACGACGCCCTGCAAATGCACGGGGCGGCTGGCTATTCACGTAACCTGCCTGTGGAACGCATGGTGCGTGATGCTCGAATGTTCACCATCGGTGGCGGTACCGCACAAATGCTGCGCAACCTGATCGCCGGAAAGGTGCTGGATATGAAAATGCCGCAGACCCGTGACGGCTATTCAAGGTTGRCCGGGCAATGAACGCAAAAACTACGACGGCAGCCAAGGCGATTGCCGCCGGATTGGCCAATGCCGGGTGCAAACATGCCTTTGGTATGCCCGGCGGCGAAGTTCTGGTTCTGCTCGATGCGCTGGATCAGGCGGGTATTGAATTCACGCTGTGTAAACACGAAAACGCCGCCGGTTATATGGCTGAGGGCAGTTGGCAGGCCACCGGCGCGCCGGGGATATTGCTGACCACCATCGGCCCCGGGTTGGCGAATGCGGTGAATTCGATTGCTAACGCCTATCAGGAACAGGTGCCGCTGATTGTGCTGTCGGGCTGCATTGCGCCGGCGCAAGCGGCGGCGTTCACCCATCAGGTGATTGATCAATCCGCCCTATTGGCACCGGTGACCAAGGCGCAGTTTCAGGTYGCACCGGGAACGGCGGCGCTGGTGGTTGAAAAGGCGCTTGCCATTGCGCGTGCGGATCCGCCGGGGCCGGTTCATATCGACTTGCCGGATAGTTTGGCGCAGGGCGAAGTGGCGTTATTGGATACCTCGGCACATGTCGCCGAGCGAGCGGTTCTGGCGCCGGGGCCAACTCTGACGACGACGCTTGAACGCCTAAGATCAGCCGAGCGCCCGATCATATTGGCCGGGATTGGCGCTGTTTTGCATGATGCCGGGTCCGATATTTTGGCGCTGAGCGAAAAACATTCGATCCCGGTTCTGACCACCTACAAGGCCAAGGGCATCATTCCCGAATACCATCCGAACTGTCTGGGCGGGCATGGTTTGTCGCCGCTTTCGGACAAATCGATCCTGCCGCTGCTTCGAAACGCTGACTGTATTTTGCTGCTTGGATATGACCCGATAGAAATGCGTTCTGACTGGATCAGGCCCTGGCCAGCAGAGGTGGCGATGGAGTTTTGTCATGCGCAGATTGAACACGGGATGTTTGGTTCTACATTGCGTTTCATTGGTGATGTCGCGGCTGCGACCCGTGCAATTAATGCGGGGTTGGTTGAACCGCTAACCGATCTCTGGCCCAATCAGGAACCCCAAATTGCCCGTACTGGACTGGCAACCGTGTTCGCTCCGCGCCCCGAATGGGGGCCACATGCAGTGTTTGCCGCGCTCGATCAGGAACTGCCGGACAACGCAGTCGTCACCGTCGACAGYGGDGCGCAYCGCATWYTGCTRACCCAGATGTTCCAYWGYWMYCGCCCCGGMCARYTACTGCAATCCGCGGCTTTTTGCACCATGGGTGTCGCTGTGCCTYTGGCGATTGGYTACAWACATGCCTCRCCMGAWACACCGGTTGTGGCCGTAGTGGGTGACGCTGGTYTGGACATGGCAGCGGGCGATTTRGCAACGCTTCGAGATATGCAGYTGCCGCTTACGATTGTTGTGCTGGTGGACGATGCGCTGACGCTRATCGCGCGCAAACAGGCGGCGATGCAACTGCCGGAAATCGGTGTGGGTTTCGGAAGCACAAATTTCCCCGTGCTTGCACAGGCGTATGGTGGCTATGGTGAAGAAATATTCGATTCGCAGCAATTAGTAGCAGCATTGCAGGAGGCTGAGACCCGCCAGACATTTACTGTGCTGGCCTGTAAAATAAAGAAAAGCAGCTATGACAGGGCATTTTGAGCCGGGTAGAATTTTTCTGGTTCACAACTCCGTGAAATTGGTTAGCCTAAAGAATAATAATAAAAACGTAACTTAAACTTCAATAGGGAGAAAAATATGAAGTTTTCTAAAATCGCATTCGCGGCTGCCGCACTGGCACTATCTGCTGGGGTAGGGATGGCACAACAAGAGTTTGTATCCATCGGCACCGGCGGCATTACCGGCGTTTATTATCCAACAGGTGGCGCTATTTGCCGTCTGGTGAATAAGGATCGCAAGGATCACGGCATTCGCTGTTCGGTTGAGTCAACCGGTGGTTCAATCTATAATATTAACACCATTCGTTCCGGCGAACTGGAATTCGGTGTTGCACAGTCGGACTGGCAGTTCCACGCCTATAACGGCACTTCCAAGTTCGAAGACGCAGGGCCATTTACMGATCTGCGTTCTRTRTTCTCAGTTCACCCGGAACCTGTGACCATTCTGGCGCGGCGCGATTCCGGTATCGACAATATCACCGATATCCCGGGCAAGCGTTTCAACGTTGGCAACCCGGGTTCGGGTACGCTRGGCACCTGGGAAGTRATCGAAGAAACCATGGGCTGGGARCGYAGCGATCTGGCACTGGCTGCTCAGATGAAGTCCTCGGAAACTGCAGGCGCRCTYTGCGACAACTCGATYGATGGTTACTTCTGGCTGGTGGGTCACCCWTCTGGTCTGACGGCTGAAACAATTGCGTCSTGTGATGCRAAGATWGTTCCSGCAGTGTCACCAGAGATYGACGCACTGGTWGCTGAAAAGCCTTACTACCGTACGGCCATCATTCCGGGTGGTATGTATCCGGGCAACCCTGACGACATTCAGACCTTTGGTGTTGGCGCAACATTCGTGACCCGCGCCGATGTGTCCGAGGAAGCTGTCTACCGCGTCGCAATTGCGGTTCTGGGKAACCTGGATGATTTCCGCAAACTGCACCCTGCGTTTGCCAATCTGAAGGCCGAGGAAATGATCARMGACTCGCTGTCTGCACCKCTGCACCCAGGTGCWATCCGGGCATATAGAGAACTGGGTCTGATGGACTGATCYGACAAAAACACCAAGCGAGGGCTCCGGCCCTCGCTTATTCTTATTATTGATTAACAAATTWAAGTAATTGACCTGGGAAAACCCGGGCTGGGAGGGAAGAATGTCAGAGAATTCAACACAGGGCTTTGACGTGGCCGCAGATACCGAAGCGTTTGCCGATCTTGACGTTGGTGCGCGCCACCCGGAAAACTGGCAGGGYACATTAATTGCMACTGTCGCGCTGRTCTGGGCGTTTTTGCAAGTYTATAACGCCTCGCCCTTACCKGCAATTCTGGCGGTTTCGACCGGCATTAAYGCTGTTTACATACCTTCCGACGTTTCGCGGGTSATTCACCTGTCRTTTGGCCTGACGATGGCYACCCTGGCCTTCCCGCTGTTCAAATCTTCTTCTCGYACCAATATTCCCTGGTATGACTGGGCTCTTGTYGTTGCTGGTATCGGCGCAACCATGTGGCTGATCGTTGACAAGAGCGCGATTGCTGACCGCTCRGGACTGCCCACAACTGGTGACCTGATCGCTTCGGCTGTCGGAATTCTGATTGTGCTTATCGCTACCTTCCGCGCACTCGGACTGCCAATGGTGATCGTGGCCTCGGTGTTTYTGCTCTACGTTTTCTTTGGCGATGCCCAGTTCTGGCCTGATGCCATGCAATGGAAAGGCGCCAGCTTTGGCAAAGCGATGTGGCATTTCTGGATGCAGACTGAAGGTGTCTTTGGCCTGGCRCTCGGCGTTTCTGCTTCGATGGTATTCCTGTTCGTATTGTTTGGCTCGCTGCTGGAAAAAGCCGGTGCCGGGAACTATTTCATCAAACTGGCGTTTGCCCTGATGGGCCACTTGAAAGGCGGCCCGGCTAAGGCGGCGGTGGTTGCTTCGGCAGCGACCGGCCTGATTTCGGGCTCTTCCATCGCCAACACAGTGACAACCGGAACATTTACCAYCCCACTGATGAAAAAAGTCGGGTTCTCCGCCGAAAAGGCTGGCGCGGTTGAGGTAGCATCTTCGACCAACGGCCAGTTAACGCCGCCAGTAATGGGCGCGGCTGCATTCCTGATGGTAGAATTTGTTGGCATTACCTACCTTGAAGTCGTCAAACACGCCTTCCTACCCGCAGTCATTTCCTACATAGCACTGGTTTACATCGTTCATCTGGAAGCCTGCAAAATGGGGCTTGAGGGGCTGGAACGTAAAGGCCCCAAAAAATCCGCAGCGCAAAAGATGATGGGCTTTGCTTTGGGTGTCACCGTGTTCTGTGGTCTTAGCCTTGCAGTCTATTACGGGCTTAGCTGGCTGAAGCCCTTGCTCGGCGAATATTCTATGATCGGGATGTTTGTCCTGTTCACCATCGCCTACCTGGTGCTGATTAAATGGGCGTCTACTTTTCCGGATCTGGAAGTTGACGATCCCGACGCGCCCTTTGTAGAGCTTCCTGAACCGGGACCAGTTGCCAAAACCGGTGCGTATTACATTTTGCCAGTTGTAGTGTTGATCTGGAACCTGATGATTGAGCGCTTGTCGCCCGGCCTGTCGGCCTTTTGGGCAACCTTCGCGATGATATTCGTGATGCTGACGCAGCATCCGCTAAAGGCGATGTTTCGTGGCGAAGGCCTGCGGAACTGGGCCGATGGTTGGGCCGAGTTTCTGGACGGCATGATCGCCGGCTCTCGCAACATGATCGGCATCGCTGTGGCTACCGGTACCGCTGGTATCATTGTGGGCACCGTATCGCTGACCGGTGCGCATCAGGTAATCGGTGAGTTAATCGAATTCATCTCGGGCGGTAATCTGCTGCTTATGCTGTTTTTCGTCGCGATCTTTTCACTGGTGCTGGGCATGGGTCTGCCGACCACCGCGACCTATATTGTGATCACTGCACTGATGGCCCCGGTTATCATATCGGTGGGCGCGCAGTCAGGCCTGATAGTGCCGCTGATAGCAGTGCATATGTTTGTGTTTTACTTTGGCATCCTTGCGGATGACACGCCGCCAGTGGGGCTGGCTGCCTTTGCTGCGGCGGCGATTTCCAAGGGTGACCCGATCAAAACCGGCCTTATCGGTTTCTCATACGATATCCGTACCGCGATCCTGCCGTTCCTGTTTATCTTTAACACCGAACTGCTGCTGATTGATGTGACATTTACCAAGGCGATCTTTGTCTTTATCATCGCCGTCATTGCTATGATGCTGTTCGCGGCAGCGACGCAAAACTGGTTCTTGGCGAAAAGCCGGATATGGGAAAGCCTGGCGTTGTTGTTAATTGCATTTACGCTTTTCAATCCGGGCTATTGGCTGAACAAGATTGCTGATCCGTATGACATCATCCCTTCCGCCAACATTCTGCAACTTGCCACCGACGCCGAAGATGACGGTGCATTGCGGGTACGACTGACCGGGGAAGATTTTGCCAGTGGCAGGCTAGTGGAAACCACAGTGTCGCTGCCACTTGGTCTGGCCTCGGATGGCGATGGTGAGGCGCGGTTGAGCAAAACCTCTGGCATCGCATTCAGAACCGAGGATGATGACAAGGTATACGTCGATAACATCGTCTTTGGCCAATACGCTCAGGAAAAAGGCGTCGATTTTGATTGGGAGGTTGTTTACATCGAACAGGAAGCCGAACGGATTCCAAAAGAGGTATTCTATTTACCCGCGCTGGCTTTGTTAGGGTTCGTTTCCTGGCTGCAACTTGGTCGCAAACGCAAACTGGAAGCCGTAGCGGCATAAAGGAGCAAATATATGATTAAATCGATCCTGTTACCGGTAGACCTGAACCACGAAAGCTCATGGGACAAGGCGTTGCCACAGGCGGTTTCACTGGCGCAGGCGAACGGTGCCGAACTGCACGTATTGACGGTAATTCCGAATTATGGCTCATCCATGGTTGGATCGTATTTTCCGGAAGATTTCGCCGAAAATGCGCTGAAAGAAACCAAGGAAGCGCTGGACACTCTGGTGGCCGCCAACATTCCAAATAGTGTCAAGGCGACAGCCCATGCGGTCCACGGAACGATCTACAAACGCATCCTTGTAACCGCCGATGATAATGGTTGCGATTTGATCGTGCTGGGGTCCACCCGCCCGTCAATGCAGGATTACCTGCTAGGCCCCAACGCCGCGCGTGTAGTACGACATGCTAAGCAGTCAGTGTTTGTGGTGCGTGGCGAATAAGCTGACCATAATCGGTTTCCTAAAAGAATTGTACCAGCTGCAACGTGGCTGAGCGCGCAGGCGTGGCGTAAATACCTGACCCGGCAGAGGTCTCGCGCCCGCCAAATTCAGTGCCGGTCGCACCAATGGGCTGCGAATAGTTGAACACCAGATTGGTACTATCACTTAGGGTGTAATTCACTGCCAGGCTGGCCAGCGCGCTGCGATCATTCAGACTAATCAGGGCGTTTGGCGYGACCGACAGGTCGGGTGTCATCTGCACATTCGCGCCGAAGGCCAGGAAATTCACACCCGGTAAAAACACCTGCCCGGTGGACATCCGTTTGCTCAGGCTGGCGGGCAGGCTGTCCAGTGGCACACTGGTATCCACACCAAACCCGTTGTGAAAATATTCAGCAAAGTAGGCGATGTTCATYTCACCCAATKTTCCGAAATTCGAAATGTTGAACAGCCAGGACGGATGTGTATCGCCATTCGCCAACGTCCAGTTCACATATTCGGCGTTCCACGAGGCCCCCGCCAAGGGCCCGCTTAGCTCAACGCTGGCAACAGTATCACCGCGATCCCGGGCCAGCATCACACCTGCATCCAGGCTGGCCAGCTGAAACTGCGCGCGCATTGCAATAGTGCTGAAATCCAGATCAGCCGACCCCCCAAGGGTTGGCGCACGGGGAACGATAATGCCTTGTATGTCCGCACCGCTATCAAACAGATATTGCGCATAGATCATGTCGGCGCCGGGTTTGTAGCTGGTATCAATTGCATYGGGCGCAAACGGCGCCACGATGTCACTGGGGTGGAAAAACATGCCGCTGCCCCAGGTGATCGACTGACGCCCARGTTTCAGCACCACATTGGGCGTTGTAAAAGTGACCGATAGCCGGTCAATCGTATTGGTGACCAGCGTATCCGTATCGCTTAACCATGTAGTGCTAAGGTCGAACAATGTCGCCGGGGCGGGTGCCGGGGAAAACGGGGYARCTGCGGMMGCAWAGGTCASATTATCGCCCTGTGAAAACGACAAATRGGAATGGACCTCAAACAGAAACGAACCAATGCTTTTGTCCCACATTAACCGCGCACTTGCCCCGGTCGTAGTTCGGTTCTGAAACCCAAACGCTGCGTCAAGTGAGCCGGGGTCGTTCCACGCGCCATTGGCCGACAGTTCCGTGCGAAACCTTAATCCGTCGGCAAAAACCGGACCTGCAAACACACCGAAAAGGGCCGCTAAACTAACGAAGCGTATCACTTGAAATCCTTCCGTCCAGCAGTTCGATATGGCGTTTTGAATGTTCCATCACCCTCGGGTCATGGGTGCCTATAACAAACGTTATGCCCTGTTCCTGATTTAGCTTTGACATGAGGTCCATCAGCTCTCCGGTGGTGGTGCTGTCCAGATTTGCCGTCGGCTCATCCGCCAGYACRATGCTGGGGCGMGAWACCAGYGCMCGCGCWATYGCCACGCGCTGTTGCTGCCCACCTGACAGGGCCGAGGGGCGGCGATAACCCATTCCTTCCAGTCCGACTTCTTTCAGGACCTCGCGGGCACGGCTTTCACGCTCGGTTGGCGGACAGCCCTGAAGCTCCAGCACGAACTGAATATTCTCCTGCGCCGATAGAACCGGGATCAGGTTGTAGGCCTGAAAAACGAAACCAATTTTGTTCAGCCGCAGTTCGGACAATTCAGCCTTGTTCATCCCYGCCAGTGATTGGCCATCAATCACCACCTCACCTGTTGTTGGCTTGTCCWGCGCGCCGATCATATTCAACAGCGTGGTTTTACCCGAGCCGGAAGGCCCTGCCAACGTCGCAAAATCGCCCTGCATGATGTCCAGATCAACGTCGCGCAGCGCGTGGACCAACAGTTCACCTTTGCCGAAACTCTTGCCAACGCCGCGACAGGTCACGATTGGGCTTGTCATTTGATTGCTCCTGTCATGCCGCGTACCGCATTGCTTCTACCGGGCTGAGTTTTGCGGCGCGCCGCGCTGGCCACAGGGCAACAAGAATGCCCAACAACCAGATGGTCAGCGAAAATGTGAAAAAGCCCTGCACGTCATATTCCGGGAACAAAACCTGCCCGCCCTGAAACATTTCCAGCCCGGCGGCAAACGCGCTAAGGTCCACGCCGTCGCTAAGCGTCCAGATGGTTAGAGCGGCCATGATCATCCCGAGCAATACGCCAAAGCCGATTAAGAATGCAGATTCAAGCGCCACCAATAACATGACTTGTCGGGGTTTCATGCCCAAGGCGCGCAACAGGCCAAATTCGTGGGTGCGTTCAAACACCGCCATTAGTTGGGTGTTGACTATCCCGATTGCCATCAGGGAAAAAACGACAGTCAGCCAGATGTAGATAAAGTTCTGCATAAAACTGTCAGTGGTCGCCAGAAACAGCGACAGTTTCTTCCAGGACTTTACATCCAGACCGGGGGCCGCAGCGGTCAGTTTTTCGACGGTTGGGTCCAGCATTTCCGGATCTGGGATCGTGAACACCACCTGCGCAATCTCATCGCCCAGCCCAAGGAACTTTTGTCCCGCCGCAAGACCAGTAAAGGCGTAAAAATCTTCGGTCGCTTTATCCGCATCAAACAGACCAACTACATCGAAGCTCCGTTCAGACAACGTGCCGTCCACGCTCTGTGACATTAAAATAACCCGCCGTCCCAGCCCGGTATTCAACCGATCGACAAGGTTCAGCCCCAGCACCACTCCGTCATCATCGAGGCCGGTCAGATAGCGCCCCGCAACCACCTTGCCGGGGATGGATGAAATGCGCTGTTCGGCCTTGGGGTCAATGCCAAGGATGTTTACCGGCAAGGTTTTGTATTCAGATTGCACGACACCGGGGACTTGCAGGCGGGTTGTCCATGCCTCAATAGCGCCCACGTTCAAGGCGGCAGTCAGTGCCGCATCGGGGGGCGGCATCAGGGTGTCGATATTGGGGTCATTCAGATAGCCGACCGCATGAATTTGCCCTTGTCCGATCAGCAGGTTCAGCGTCGCGTCTTTGCTGGCCTGACTCCAGGCGTTCAGGAATGAATTAAAGAACAAGATCGACCACAGCCCAACGGACACCACGATCAAAGTAATCGCGGTGCGCCTTGGGTTGCGCCAAAGATTGCGCCAGGCCAGTGGCGTCAGGGTTTTCAGATTCCCCTTCATGCGGACATCGCCGACACTGGTTCCAGCCCCATGACGCGGCGGTAGGGAATGATCCCCAATACAGCAATCGCAGCTACGATCACGCCAGGGCCAAGTAGCACGCGAAATGGAGTCATGTTGGGGTAAAACCGCGACGGTAGCCCCCATTGCGCATAAATCTCATCCAGCCCCTCAAAGGCGATGCCGACGCGCTGGAAATAACCAGTCAGCGCAATCCCCAGCAAAATGCCGATCCCGGTGCCGACAAACGAAAGAAATATCATTTCCAACCAGACCATCCGCCCGATTTTGCTGGGCTTCATACCCAATGCCAGCAACATGCCAAATTCGCGTGTGCGCTCCAGAACGGACATGTAAAGCGTGTTCAGGATGATGAACACAACGACAATAACCAGCGTGCCATACATCAACATCGCCGTGCTCATATCCAACGCAATGGCCTGTTTCACGGCAGGCTGTATTTCGCCCCAGTCCAGATAGACCGTGCCATGTTTGGCGGCTATGTCCCGTAACTCCGCTTCAATCTGTTCGATATCGTATAGCTGCGTACCGGYGATGGCGACGATGTTCACGGCACCTTCCATCAGGAATGCTTCACCAAACCGGTCCAGTGGCATCTGTGCGATCTGGCGGTCAATTTCGGGCACACCGGTGTTGAATATGCCAACCAACGTCAGCACATCCGCCGCGACTGAGCCATCCATACCGGTGCCCAGCATCGTCACCGGATCACCAAGTTTCAGCCGCAGATTGCGCGCCAATCCGTCGCCAAGGATGATTGCATTAGTGTCTTCGACAGTTAAGGCGCGGCCCTGTTTGACCAGCTTAGACAATGTAGAAACTTTCGGTTCATTCGCGGGATCAATTCCCACGACAGCCGCTGCAAAACTGCGTTCTCCGTTGGCCATCAGAACAAATCCGGTGGTTCGGGTCGTGACGGCAGTGATTGCGTCTATGCCCTGTAAGTCAGCGATCAACGCAGCCGGGTCGGCAATCACCTTGGAAATCTCGGGGTCGTCCTTGTAACCCTCAGGCTGAAACTGGCCAAAGCCCTCACTGATATTCAGCATCGAAGATTTCATGATGTCGTAGGAACCAAACTGAAACGACAACATGAACACCAGCAACATTGATGCAAAACCCATGCCCAGCATCGWTAGCGCSGTGCGGATCGGTTGACGCCAGAGATTTCGCCAGGCAAGYGACGCGATCATTCACTTAGTTCCTTGGATTTTGCAGGTTGGATTTGGTGAAAACATAGGATGGAATTTCAATGTCAAACTGGGCGGACGTCGTGGTAACGCGGGTAAACTGACCCGGTTTCGCATCGGTACGCATTGTCAAAACTGTGGGGTAGGGACGCCCGCTTAGGGTCTGGATTTTGTCGGCCGTCATGACACGCACCCGCTTGCCCAGTTGGTCATAATATTCAATCTCAACCAGCACCCCGTCACTGCGGACGGAAATAACCTGTTTGCCCCATACAATCGGCACGCCTTTCTTTGGGACAGCTTCTATCACATACACAGTTTTCCCGGCCGATGTTTTTGTGCCGAGCATTTTGTGGGTGTAATCGTCAACAACCTGCTGTGAGCGTGACAGGTCATTATAGGAAAAATCCGACCCCATCCAGGATTGTGACATGGCGCTGGCGGGTAGTTTGATYACTTGATTWAGNTTTGGGKTKAAMNACGTARGTSGATGTACCMAGYTGCARGGTCGCATTRCCYGCATCCCGCGCCGGTTCGGTGAAACGTACCAGCGCCTTGTCGTCGCCAAGTGTCCAGCTTTCCATAGTCATGCTGCGTGTATCGCTACTGCGCTGCACGGTCATGTTTACCACCGCATACGAACTGTTTGCCCGCCAGTTATCAAATGCCGACTGAAGAATTGAGCGTGCGTCCTGTGCTATGGCTACCGGGGCGCTTATGCCCAGAACAGYGACGCTGGTTAWCCCAATGACGAATTTGCGCCGGTCTGAATTCATTAACTTGTYGGCTTGGGTCATAAGGTTCCCTTTCGTCTGAATTCGCCCCCTTGATTTGTCGGGCGGGGCTGGGTAAACAGGTACTGGACCACCCGGTCCAATAGTTAGGTAATCTTTGTGAGCGGTTCTGTCAAGATCATGGTTGAACACCCCTCAATGCGACTTTCAGAAGACAAACGTCGCATGTTGTTTCAGGTATCAAGTGCCGAATTCGCGGCAAATGGGTTCAAACAAGCCTCGCTAAACCGCATTATTTCTGAAGTGGGGATGAGCAAGTCATCGTTTTACCACTACTTTGAAAATAAAACCGATCTGTTCCAGCAAACTCTGCAACATGTAATGGCGCCGCTTTTTGCTGTTGATCAAATAATCGATATGGATGCTCTGACAGCTGAAACCCTGTGGCCAGTAATCATGCAGTTCGCTGGCGAAATGATGCAGATTGTGAACCAGTCGCCAGACATGGTTACGGCCGGGCGTATGTTTTACCGGGTTATGGAAAACCCGGAAGAAAGGGAACTGACAAAGGGAACAATCGGTGAATTCACCAACTGGATATTACGCCTGATCCAGCGGGGGCAGGCGTTAGGAGTGTTTCGCAGTGATCTGCCGGAAAGCCTGCTGATCGACATGATCATGGCGCTGGGCATGAGCATGGAYCGCTGGATGTTAAGCCACTGGGAAGACCTGAGCGATACGGAGAAAGAAGAAATAGGTGCGCGCGGCTTTGATTTGTTTCAGCGCCTTCTGGAACCTGCCCGACRCGATTAACTTTCAATCCGTTTTTCTGTCTGCCCGTCAAACAAATGGATCGATCCCGGCGCTGCCGCCAGATGCAACTTTTCGCCTGACGTAAAACTGCGTACCCCTTCCAGCCGGACAACAAAATCCTGGACTTTTAGCAGCGTGCCGTGAACAAGTGTGTCCGCGCCAAGTTGTTCGACAATCTCGACCGTCAGCTCAAGATTTGCTTTCTTGTCTGTGGTGATTTCCATATGTTCCGGGCGGATACCAAAGGTAATTTTTTGACCGGCATGATCCGGAACTGCCGTGTTCAGTTTCACGGATTTCCCATTGGAAAGAACAACAGAKCCACCAGACTTATCTATCTCTGCCGCCATCAAATTCATAGAAGGCGAGCCAATGAAGCCAGCAACAAATACCGATGCCGGTTTTTCATAAATCTCAATCGGCGTGCCCAGTTGCTCGACGTAACCACCGTTCAAAACAGCCAGCCGGTGCCCAAGTGTCATTGCTTCCACCTGATCATGGGTCACGTAGACGCTGGTGATGCCCAGATTTTCCTGTAGCGTTTTRATCTGCAACCGCATCTGAACCCGCAGCTTTGCATCGAGATTTGAAAGCGGCTCATCGAACAGGAACACACTGGGTTCACGCACAATAGCACGCCCCATGGCGACGCGCTGGCGCTGGCCACCACTTAGCTGGCGGGGCGAGCGTTGCAGGTAATCTTCGATTTCSAGGATCTTCGCAACCCGGTTCACCCGCTTTTCAATTTCGTCTTTCGGGATTTTCTTGATCTTCAGCCCATAGGCCATGTTGTTGAAAACCGTCATATGCGGATAGAGCGCGTAGTTCTGAAAAACCATCGCGATGTCACGTTCAGCCGGTTCCAAGTCGTTTACCACCCGCCCACCGATGGAAATATCACCTTCAGATATCGATTCGAGACCCGCAATCATCCGCAGTAACGTGGATTTACCACAGCCACTTGGTCCGACGATAACCACAAAYTCACCATCATTAATGGTGAAGTTTACGTTTTGAATRACCTCAACTTTACCATAGGATTTCTGGACGTTTTCAAGCAGAATTTCCGCCATTTTCAGCTTCCTGTCTTAGACTATTTATCGGTTTCGGTCAGACCYTGGACGAACATCTTTTGCATACTCAGCACGACGATTATTGGCGGTATCATTGCTAGCAGCGATGTCATCATGATCAGGTGCCATTCGGGCGATAGCTCGGCTGAYTCAAGTAATTGTTTGATGCCCATAACAACGGTGAAATAACCAGAATCCGTCGTGATCAGCAGCGGCCACAGGTATTGGTTCCAGCCATAGATGAACAAAATTACAAATAGCGCTGCAATATTGGTGCGCGACAGCGGGATCAGAATATCCCAGAAAAACCGCATTGGCCCTGCTCCATCAACGCGCGCCGCCTCCAGCATTTCGTCGGGGATAGTCAGGAATACCTGTCGAAACATAAACGTTGCGGTGGCCGACGCAATCAGCGGGATGGTCATGCCCCAATAGGAATTCAACATCCCCAAATCTGCCACCACCTTGAAGGTCGGGAAAATACGTACCTCGACCGGCAGCATCAGGGTAATGAAAATCATCCAGAAAAACCCCATGCGAAACGGAAAGCGAAAATAAACTATCGCAAAAGCCGAAAGCAATGAGATCACAATCTTACCAACCGCAATCATCATCGCCATAATCAGGCTGTTACCCATCATCACCCAGACSGGCGTAGCGTTTGCCCCACCAACGCCTTCCAGCAGCACGGTTTTCATATTGATGAAAAACTGGTTTCCCGGCAGCAGGGGCAGGGGAACCTGTGTCATCCGCACGGCTTCGTGGGTGGATGCAACAAARGTAATCCAAATTGGAAAGGCCACCAAAACCACGCCTAGGATCAGCGTCATRTGGGCCAGAAAGGTTACGAATGGTCGGTTCTCTATCATCAGTATTCGACCTTTCTTTCAATATAGCGGAACTGCACAACGGTCATTGTWATCACGATCGCCATCAGAATAACYGACTGMGCGGCRGAGCTGCCCAGATCRATCGCAACCGCGCCGTCATACCAAACCTTGTAGACCAGTATTTCCGTCGCCCTGTAGGGTCCGCCCTGGGTGATCGCGTGGACAATGCCAAACGTGTCAAAGAAGGCGTAAACAATATTGACCACCAGCAAAAAGAACATCGTCGGCGTGATCAGGGGGAAAATWATGGTCCANAAANCGCTTCATCGGGCCAGCGCCATCAATGGCGGCGGCTTCGATCAGCGAACGCGGGATCGACTGGATCGCCGCGACAAAAAACAAAAAGTTGTAAGCGACCTGCTTCCAGGTGGCCGCCATGATAACCAGTGTCATAGCCTCGCCGCCATTGAGCTTATGATTCCAGTCATAACCWATGGTATTCAATGYAAAKGCAAAAATCCCAAGCGTCGGATCAAACATGAATACCCACAGTGCGCCCGCAATCACCGGGGCTACCGCATAGGGCCAGATCAGCAACGTACGATAGACGAATACGCCTTTKACAATCCGATCAACCATCGCCGCCAGTATCAAACCGATGCTCATCGCCAGTCCGGCCACCARAAACGAAAACAGCGCGGTGCGCTGGAAAGCACCCAGATAATAGCTGCTGGCCCTAAGTTCTTTGAAATTATCGAACCAGACAAATTCGGTGCTGGTGCCGAATATGTCTTCAACCAGAAAAGACTGATAAAGCGCCTGACCGGCTGGCCACATGAAGAATATCAGTGTTACGGCAATCTGCGGTGCGACCAGCAGAAACGGCAACAGTGATGGGCCAAAATGAACGCGCTTTAACATATGAAGATTTCCACAGACAGAYTTTCGGCCCGCAACGGTRCGGGCCGAAAAAGTGTTATTGCCTAGTTATTCGCTTTTTCGAACTTCTCAAGCAGTTCGTTGCCGCGATTAACAGCTATGTCCAAAGCCTCTTGTGCGGTCGCTTTGCCWGCCCAYAACGCTTCCATCTCTTCGTTGATGATGTCRCGGATTTGAACAAAGCTCCCGAAGCGAACACCACGCGAATTTGGMGTTGGCGTGTTCAGGCTTAGCTGTTCGATYGCTGTATCCGTGCCAGGGTTTTCGTCATAGAACCCCTGTTCCTTCGACAACGCTGAAGCCGCAGTCGTAATTGGCACATAACCGGTTTCCTGATGCCACCATGCTTGCACTTCYGACGAAGACAGGTAGTTCATGAATGCAGCAACACCGGCGTAATCCCCCTGATCATGCCCGCGCAACACCCAAAGAGTCGCACCWCCAATGATCGAGTTTTGCGCCTTATCAGCTACGTCGGTATCCAGCGGWAGCATGGTCTGACCAAATTCAAAATCAGCCTGAGAAACCATTGAGCCGTAATAAGCAGATGAATTCATCCACATGCCGCATTCACCCGAGGTGAACAAAGACAGGCTGTCACCACGACGACCACCGTATTTGAAGATACCGCTTTCCTGGCTGTCTGCGATGGATTGCAGGCGATTTGCCACGGCTTCGTTGTTGAAGGTAAAGCGTGTGTTTAGCCCCGCAAAGCCGTTTTCTTCGGTGCCCATTGGAAKRTYATKCCAMGCRCTATARTTCTCGAYCATCACCCAYGACTGCCAGCCAAACGAATAACCACAGGACATGCCGCTATCGAGCAGTTTTTGCGCCGCGTYATTCACTTCGTCCCAGGTTTCAGGCGGCGATTCAATGCCGGCTTTTGCAAACGCGTCCTTGTTGTACCAAAGCACCGGAGTTGACGAATTGAATGGCATCGAAAGCAGATCACCATCTGATGTCTGATAATAGCTGACCACAGCGGGCAAATATACCGAYTGGTCAAAGTCTACGCCAGAATCGGCCATCACATCGGAAATCGGATAAACCGCACCCTTAGCTGCCATCATTGTRGCTGTACCAACCTCAAACACCTGCACAATATGCGGCTGTTCCTTGGCGCGGAACGCGGCAACGGCGGCSGTCATSGTTTCGGTGTAGTTGCCTTTGTAGCTTGGCACGACWACGAAATCGGATTGGGTTTCGTTAAARCCAGCYGCGATGCGGTCAACCCGYTCACCGTTGGCCCCRCCCATGGCRTGCCACCACTGAATTTCRGTCTGCGCCAGCGCAGAAGTCGCCATACTGGCGATTGCAGCGGCAGAAACTGCGCCAAAAAGATACTTACTAACTTTCATATTATCTCTCCTATTGTGCGACCTGATTGGCCTGACCCGTTATCGCCGAGCCTTTTCCAGATGCTTTTTACATCTTTGAATGGAATTGGGTTTTTGAATCCCCCATCGCGTCAATGTGGCACTTACTTTGTTCGCCTGCAAACAAACTTTTTTACGCTTGCCGAAATAAATAGCTTGCATGCGCAGATCAGGGGTAGAATTCTTTTAATATTCTGGCTTTCAACGTCARACAGACAGGGGTCTCCCCTGCTTGGCACTCACTACATTGGCCAACGCAGTCGCCCGCGAAANTTAAACGTGTTCCCAGCGTTGGATACACGTCGGTCCTACCTTTTATTCCATTTATTCCATAAATCCTGTTGTCCAAAGAGAGGCCGGGAAGCCGCAAGAATTCTGGTGCTTTTTCTTGATAATAAGATAGCATCCCCGAATGACCAAAGACGTAAATATAGCCGTTGTCGGTGCCGGACTTATTGGCAAATGCCATATGGATTCTATTGACTCTTCAATCGGTTCCACCCTCGCCTGTATCGTGGATCCATCGGATGCCGGTCGTCAGTTTGCAGAAAACAGGGGTGTTATCTGGTATCCAACTATCGAAGAAATGTTCGCTCATTCCAGGCCCGACGGTGTGATCCTTGCAACCCCAAACCAACTGCACCTTTCAGGCGCTTTGACTTGCATCGAAAACCGCTGCCCTACCTTGGTAGAAAAGCCGCTCTGTGTGACAGTCAGCGACGCTCAAATCCTTGTAAATGCGTCTAATTCTCTCRGYRTCCCCATCCTGACAGGCCACCACCGTCGCCATAGCGACCTCCTCAAAAAAACCAAATCCATCATTGAAAATGATGAGCTCGGCGACATCGTTTCGTTTCAGGCGACCTGCTGGCTCTATAAGCCCGAAGATTATTTCGATATCTCCTGGCGAAGCCAACCGGGTGGCGGCCCAATACTCATCAATCTGATCCACGACATCAATACAATGCTGTACCTATTGGGTGATGTAGCCAGTGTACACGCATTGCAATCCAACAATATCCGCGACCAGAATGTAGAGGACACCGCCGTCATTTCACTGCGGTTCCACAGCGGTACATTGGCAACTATCAACGTTTCCGACACAATCCCCGCCCCCTGGAGCTGGGAACTGACATCAGGCGAAAAYCCCGCWTTTCCAAAGACWTCCSAAGCCTGTTATTTGATYGGYGGCACAACCGCCTCACTATCCCTGCCGGACCTGAAAATCTGGCGTCATCAGGGCCAAAGCAGTTGGACAAACCCAATCGAACAAACGGCAATACCGTTCGAAAATAACGACCCATTGATATCGCAAATCAGGCAATTTGCTGCCGTCATCCGTGGCGACGAATTCCCGCTTGTTTCTGCGCAGGACGGCCTGAATACACTGCGGGTGATTGAGGCGGTAAAACGCTCTGCCATTTCAGGCGAGACTGTGAATCTGTCACATTAGCCTAGTAAATAGCCATCACATGCCCCCGCGTGTTTGGGCGTCGGGGTATACCCGGATCTGATTCCAGCCCTATGCAGGGAATTTGTCGGACCTAAATCTGCAATGCCCGATTGCGAGARTTCTCCAGATGCTCACAAAGAGCGAGCTTTGCTTTYTCTGGGTCGCGCGTATTCAGTGCCTCTATAATTTTCATGTGATCGCCGATCACCGATATTACAATTTCCGGCTGTATCCGCGTCAATTCTTGCCGGATCAACCTGATTTTAATCGAGTTTACCCGGTAAATATCAGATATAATGCGATTATTCAGGTGGTCTATTARTGTATCATGGAAYGCCCAGTCGACGTTCTGYGCCCGTTCAACCAGATCATCCGTTATACTTATCGCGGCTTCATCCAGAATATCYTGATGGTTCTTTTCAATCTCGGCGCGTTCATCYTCTGTAGCRGTCAGCGCRAACTCGGCTGCGGCTTCGGCCTCTAATATCAGCCGTAGCTGAAAGGCATTCCTGACCAGATCCAGGTCAATATGGGTAATCTGCATYCCGCGCTGCGGCACGGTTTTCAGTAAGCCGTCAGCCTCCAGCCGCGGAATTAATTCCCGTATCGCACCAAGCGGCATTCCGGTTAGAGCGCTTAGTTCTCGTTGCGTTGTAAATTGGCCCGGCAAAATGCGCCGGGATAACAGGTTCTCGGTAAAACTATCATAGGCTTGATCTCGAAGTTTCATAGATTTTCCGATTCAAATCGCGTTATGTAGGCTTTTCCACCAAGTCATAAGCCTTCGCTAAAACCGCGTAGGTTTCGTCAGATACCGCTTCCAATGGCGCAACAGGCCTGCGCCATACTTCGGCATCATATTTATAGGCGACCAGCGCCTTGACGGCTGGCGTGACCGGGAACGAAACCACGATATCCACAAGCCGGTTGAGCAGAGGATTATTTTCGCCGCTGGCCACWACCTGACACAGCTGACTGGGAAATRAATTGGCAAGCCCGCTAATTGCACCGGACGCACCCAGTTTAACGCCCTCAGCAAGCAATCGCTCATCTCCGACCAGTATCTCGAGCCCCGGCAACTGCAATAATTCCCTGGTATTCTCAAATGAACCAGARGARTCYTTTACACCTAAAACTGTGCTGGGAAATGCTGATTTTAGCTTTGCAATAACTTGAATTGGCAACGCTACGCCAATGACCTGCGGAATGTGGTACAGGATGAATTTGGCGTTGGTTTTGTCGAAATTCGACAACACGTTCGCAAACCAACTAAACAGCCCGTCATCTGTAGGCTCAGCAAAATAGCAGGGTGGTGGCAGCAGGAACTTATTCACTCCCATTTCCAGTGCTGACATCGCCTGTTTAACAACGTCCCCGGCGGCGGCGCCGTGCAAGGTCAATACGATCTTAYCCGGATCAATYCCGGCGTCGATCGCTTDGTGAACCGTCTCAHGCCGCATGTCGGTGTCTAYCGASGAACCTTCACCAGTTGTGCCGAAAAATGTAACAGAGGAACAGCCCTCCGACAGGACATTTCTGATATGATCGTTCAGTCTGGGAAAGTCGACCGAACCATCGTCTCTAAATGGCGTTGTCAGGGCGGCGGAGACACCAAACATCATTCACTCCTGCTTTTAGGAAACTTCAATTGTCATTGAATTTGTAAGAAGTAACCTGAGGAACTTAACACTAACATGTTAGACCTTGCAATTGAAAATTCAATATGCTTTGATCAATCATGTAAAATGAAGAATTGCGCGGTACATGTGGGGTTGGTCCGGACTAAAGTCGGGACCATATCACACAAATATCGTTGCCACGGGGGTCCGAATATACGGAAACGAACATTCTACACATTAAGAGAAGAYAGCCCAACCATAATGGGGGCTTTATAAGTTCAATTGGGAGGAACTAATGCTAAATAAACTTTCACGTCGGATTGTACTGACAGCCATAGCCGCAACGGCACTGGCAGGCACAGCGACCACAGCGATAAGTCAGGAAAAAATCACCCTGCGMTTGTCSACACCTACGACTGAAACGGAACTTCGTTCTGTTGGGCTGGCGACCATATTCGCAGACGGTGTCAGCGAATTCGCAACATATGAGCCGCACTACAACGATACCCTGTTCAAGCAGGGCACCGAACTGGTGGCGATTGCCCGTGGCAACCTTGATATGTCACTTACGTCGGCGCAGGAACTGGCCAAGCTGATCCCGGAATGGTCAATCTTTACYGCCGGTTACCTGATGCGTGACGCGGAACATCAGCGCAAAGTGTTTGAAGGCGATATTGGCAAAGAAATGTATCAGCTTGTCGAAGACAAGCTGGGCGTCAAGCTGTTGTCGGTGATGTATTTCGGCACACGCCAGCTCAATCTGCGCGGCGACATGGTGATTAACACACCCGAAGATATGGCGGGTATCAACCTGCGTATGCCGGGTACRGATGCGTGGCAGTTCCTTGGCAGAGCCCTTGGTGCGAACCCAACACCGATGGCATTTACCGAAGTCTATACCGGCCTGCAAACCGGTGCGATTGACGGGCAGGACAACCCGCTGCCAACCGATAAAGACAAGAAGTTCTATGAGGTTACTGATCAGATCGTTCTGACCGGACACCTTGTTGATATGAACTTTCTGGCGTTTTCCATGGAGGTCTGGGACGGTCTGACTGCTGATCAGCAAGCGACAGTGATGAAGTCCGCAAAAGATGCCTCTGCGGCGATCACCGCGTCCATTTTGGAAAATGAGGCGGAACTGGTGGCATTCTTTGAAGGCGAAGGACTTAAGGTTTACACCCCTGACGTCGCTTCATTCCGTGARCGCGCCCAGAAGATGTATCTGGARTCCGATTTCTCCAAGGACTGGCCAGAAGGCCTGTTGGACCGGATCAATGCGGTCAAGTAACCGGATATGATGCAAAACGTCCTGAACTGGCTTCAGCGACGGGCAGATAATGTGGCGGTRGCTTTGCTCACCGCCATATTCCTGTCGTTTATGCTGCAGATTTTCAGCCGGTACGTGATCCGCCAACCACTAGGCTGGACGCTGGAGGCCAACCTTTTAGCCTGGCTTTGGCTGGTATTCTGGGCGTCCGCATTCACCTTGAAAGAAAAGGATCACGTCCGCTTTACGATCCTTGTCGACTCCGCTCGCCCCAAGACCCGACGTATTTAYATGCTGATCACCGCTGTWTCCGTCATCGCAGCCCTTGCAGTTTCACTTCCCGCTACATTTGATTTCGTCAGTTTTATGAAAATWGAAAAGACCTCACTGTTGAAAATTCGGTTCGATTTTGTCTTCAGYATTTACCTGATTTTCTCGGTSGCCATTATCGCCCGCTATGTTTGGCGCGTGGTCGAAATATTTCGTGACCGCGACAGGAATAACGCGGGATGAGCGCGGCATTTCTGATCTGTATCGCCATCCTGTTTGGCCTGTCAGCTTTTGGCGCGCCAATAGCGCTGGCGATGATTGTCGCGGCGGTTTCCTATCTGGGAATGACGGGGCAGGACCTGGCGTTGGCGTCAGAACAAATTATGCAGGGGTTATACAACAGCTTYATCYTRCTTGCGGTGCCGCTGTTCATTGTTGCCGCCAATATAATGAATGCGGGAACGATCAGTGATCGGTTGCTGAATTTTTGTGTCGCGGCAGTGGGGCGTTTTCGCGGCGGGCTGGGCCATGTGAATGTGGTGGCCAGCCTGATATTTTCCGGCATGTCCGGATCAGCAATTGCCGACGCCGCTGGTATCGGCAAAATTATCATCCAGATGATGACCAAAGACGGGCGCTACCCGATAGGGTTTGCCGCTGCCATCACCGCAGCCTCGGCCACCATTGGCCCGGTCATCCCGCCGTCTATCCCAATGGTGATGTATGCGCTGGTGTCTGATACCTCTGTCGGTTTTTTGTTTCTGGGTGGTATCACGCCCGGCCTGTTGATGGGCGCGGTACTGATGATCATGGTCGCGCGTATTTCCAAGAAACGCAATTTCGCACTGGAAACACCCACGCCTTTGCGCGAAATGCCCGGAATTACGCTAAACGCTTTTCCCGCCCTGATGATGCCGGTCATTCTGTTGTTTGGAATATACGGCGGAGCAACCACCCCGACCGAGGCCGCAGCTGTCGCTGCGACCTACGCATTCCTGTTAGCGGCGATATTTTACCGGGCGATATCGGTGCGCGGCACCTATGAAATCCTGTCCGAAAGCGCGCGTTCATCCGCAGCTGTCGGGCTGGTGATCGGCGGGGCGCTGATTTTCAATTACATCGTGGCGACTGAAAATATCCCAAATACAGTGGCAGCATTTTTGGGCGAAATTAACCTGTCGCCATTCGCGTTTTTGCTGATGGTCAATCTGATGTTGCTGCTGCTTGGCTGTATTCTGGACGCAACCACAATATTGCTGGTGATAATACCACTGTTCCTGCCAGCCGCACGCGAGCTGGGAATTGATTTGGTGCATTTTGGCGTGGTCGTCGTGGTCAACACGATGATCGGGTTAATCACGCCGCCCTATGGGATACTGCTGTTCGTCATTAATGCCACCACAGGTGCGCCTATGCGCGATATGATTGGCGAAATATGGCCCTTTTTGGCAGCCCTGATTGTTGCGCTGTTGGTCATAACGTTTGTACCTGACATCGTGCTTTGGTTGCCGCGCCTGCTCGGGTATGGCGGGTAGCATCCGAAGCAGGAATATGCGCGCGGCRCTGGTGGGGCAGGGTATATTGCGCTCACTTACCCCGGCAATGCATATGGCCGAAGGTCGTGCTTTGGGNCTGAATTATCGATATGATCTAATAGATACCAACAGCGATGCCTTCYGCGGTATTGCGCTGAAAGATATCATCGAAATTGCACATGGCGATGGTTTGGTCGGGCTGAATATTACCCACCCCTACAAGGTCGAAGTTATCCAACATCTTGATGAACTGTCGGATAGTGCGCGAAAACTGGGCGCGGTGAATGCAGTTGTATTTCAGGGTAAGAAAAGCGTCGGTCACAACACCGATTACTCGGGGTTTTTGACGGCGTTCCAACAGGAACTAAGTGATGCGCCCAAAAAACAGGTCTTACTCTTGGGCGCTGGCGGCGCCGGGTCGGCTGTTGGTTTCGCGTTGTTAGATTGTGGTGTCCACAATCTAATGGTCCACGATATCGACCCGGCTCGCACAAAAACCTTGCAGCAAAAATTGCTAACCCACCACCCAAAGGCAGATATCGCATGTACCGGAACTTTGGACCAACCCATCACGCGCCAGCTTAGTGGCATTGTTAATGCCACACCGATTGGCATGGATAAATACCCCGGCTCGGCCTTCCCACTGAAACTATTATCACCAGACACCTGGGTCGCAGATATCGTCTACTTGCCGCTTGAAACCAGATTACTAACCTATGCGCGTACCCTTGGTTGCCGGGTTATGCCTGGCTCCGGGATGGCTATTTCTCAGGCAGTTCATTCGTTTGAACTGTTCACCGGCCWGACGGGCGACGCGGTCAGATTTGCGACAGAGTTTAAACGTCTCAGCACAGCATAATCCAACGCAGACTCAGCTTGATACGRCGATAGATTGGCAAACATGTTTGATTTTCGCCGGATAATGWTCAAGATATACTAATGCAGAAAACCACCACACGCCAGTTAACGCCACTCGCCTCATTCGGCGGGCCCCTGTCAAATCGGGTGTACCTGTCGATCAGAAACGCTATTTTTGCACTGATATACCAGCCCGGTGAAATCCTTCGTAAGGGCGAAGTATGTGAGATATTGGGGGTGTCCAGATCGCCGGTATCCGAGGCTGTTGCAAAGCTGGCAAACGAAGGCCTGGTAAATGTTGTCCCTCAGGCGGGTACTTTTATTTCCAGGTTTTCAATGGCGGAAATACGCGAAGGTGCCTTCATGCGAGAGGCGCTGGAACTTGCCGCCGTTGAACAGGTGGCCCAGACTATTACGGATGAGCAATTGGATATGCTACGCTCTAATCTCGATCTGCAACGGGGGCTGGTTAACGATCAGGATACGTTTGCGTTCTTTCAGGCTGACGGCGAAATGCACGGGTTGATATTGTCGTTCACCGGTTACGAAAACCTGGCGCGGATGGCAGAATATTCCTGGGTTCAGGTTGACAGGGTGCGCCATCTGCACCTGCCATCCCCCGGCAGAATTCAGGAAACGCTGATCGAACACACTGCGATTGTTGATGCGATAGCCGCGCGTGATTCGGAGCTGGCCAGAAGTGTTACACGCGCGCACCTTGGACAGTTGATCAAGTATCTGGAACCGATGGAACAGGAACGCCCGGAATTGTTTGACGCAACCTGAAAGCGCGGCTGAATAGGGCAGTTTGCCACTGCCAGTAAAGGAATATGGAATGTTAGGCGACGACTATGATTTTATCGACAAGCGGTTTCGTGACCTGACGGTACCGATCGCCGAGGTGGAAAAGCTCTATACCGGTTGTTTGTGGGCTGAAGGGCCGGTTTGGTTTTCCGATGGCGGCTATCTGGTCTGGAGCGATATACCAAACAACCGTTTGTTACGCTGGACCCCGCATCTGGGCGTCGATGTGTTTCGCGCGAATTCTGATTACAGCAACGGCAATACCCGCGACCGGCAGGGGCGTCTGGTGTCTTGCCAGCATGGTAAACGTCGTGTGGTGCGCACCGAACCAGACGGATCAACCACGGTGATAGCCGATGTTTATCAGGGCAAACGGCTGAATTCGCCAAATGATGTGGTGGTTAAGTCCGATGGCTCAATCTGGTTCACCGACCCCAGCTATGGCATCCTGAGCAACTATGAAGGCTACAAGGCGGATATGGAACAAGCCGGGTGCTACGTCTACCGTGTGTCGGCCGATCYGTCAGAAATCRCCATMGTGGCGGATGATTTTGTCAARCCAAACGGGCTGGCATTTTCGCCGGATGAGCAAWTATTGTATATCGCTGAYTCAGGTGTTTCGCATGATCCCGACGGTCCGCACCATATCCGGGCGTTTGACGTTTCAGCAGATGGAACACTTTCAAATGGCCGTATTTTTGCCGATGTTAACCCCGGTCTGCCAGATGGGTTCCGCCTTGATACTGACGGAAACCTCTGGACCAGCGCCGGGGATGGTATCCATTGTTACGCACCTGACGGCACCATTTTAGGGAGGATCAAAATCCCCGAAGCAGTTGCTAACCTGACCTTTGGCGGTCCCCGCCGGAACCGCTTATTTATCACCGCCACATCTTCGCTTTATGCGGTCTATGTAGCGGCTAGCGGGGTGCAGACGCCCTGAAGTCATCCCAGCATCGGGCTACCGTCGGGCAAGGGTGCATCAGCGTGGATAAGGCCAGCCGATTTCATGTCATCCCAAAATTGCGGTGGTGTCGATTGTGACGCCCAGTCCAGAATGCCGCGAAATTCTTCCACAGTTTTAGCACCCGGTATGACGCTGGAAACCACCGGATGCGCCAGCGGAAACTGTAGYGCAGCGACYGGCGGGCTGACGCCATTATCCGCACATACCGCGTAAATTTTCTTAACCTGATCCAGTATGTTTTGCGGTGCTTTGGCGTAGTCCCACAGCTCACCACCCAGCAAGACACCTGCATTGAACGGCCCGCCGACGATCAATGTGGTGCCGCTGGCCATACAAGCCGGGATCAGATCATCCAACGGGGTTTGTTCCAGCAACGTGTACCGCCCYGCCAGMAGGAACRYATCCCAATYKCCGATKYCCARWGCGTCCWTRCAAAYCTYSKYTTCGTTCACACCCAGCCCGATGGCCTTCACCTGCCCGCCGGAACGCAGTTCATCCATAGCCTTGTATCCGCTACTGGCGAGGTCCGAAAAGTGACGCTTGTTATCCTCGGCCCCGTGCTGAAATTCGCCAATGTCATGGGCCAATAATATGTCGATCCGATCCAGGCCCAGCCGTTGAAAGCTGTCCTCGAAAGACCGCATGATGCCGTCATATGTATAATCGTAAACCGGGGTGAACGGCAGCGGATTGACCATGCCACCAAGGTTCGGATCGGGATCGGCGCCGGGTACCAGCAGGCGGCCAACTTTGGTGGACAGGATATAATCGCGCCCCCGGATGGCATCACCGACGGCGCGCTCGGAGCGTCCAAAGCCATAAAACGGTGCAGTGTCGACATAGTTCAGGCCGGCGTCAAACCCGGTGCTGACAACCCCGACAGCGTCATTTCTATCCCCGTCGGAAAAGTTGCCTCCAAAGGGCGCACCACCAATTCCAAGAACGCTTACATTGACATCAGTCTGTCCAACTTTTCGGGTTATTGGCGTAGTCATCTGGGTACCTCATTCATTCGGTTCGGTTTCGGCAGGCAATCACATATAGCGGTNCAATTTTTTTCTTGGCTTGTGATCGCTAACATTTTTTGCTGCCTTGACTAACATATTAGTTTGACGCGCGGCTGATCCGCAAGTACGGTTTTGATTGTTACTGGTATCTTATCAGTCGGGGGCCGTCTTTTGCTTGCCAGATCAGATCGCCAACCACAAAAAATATTGGGAGGAATAACAGAATGCTTAGATCAATTTTTAACAAACGAAATACGGTAGCTGCGGGGGCTATTGCGGCAGGCTTGATCGCCGCAATTCCGGCAACCGCGCAGGATTACAGCGGTATTACYATAAATGTCCTGACCCGCCCTGGTCCGGTYATCGCGCAGCGAATTGTTGAGCGTGGTGAAGAATTCTCGGCTGCMACYGGYGCCGWGATCAAGGTTAACGAAATTCCGTTCGCAGARCTATTTCCAAAAACTCTGACGGAYTGGGCAACTGGWACCAATTCAATTGACGTAGCCGTAATTGCTTCTGGCTGGGCGGTTGAACTGGCTGATGGCGGATTGCTGGAAAACCTCGATTCATATGTCGCAGCAGACGACAAAATCGACGTTGCCGACATCGCGCCCTATTTTCGCGAATATAATCAGAAAATCGGCGGCAGCACATATCTGATCACCATCGATGGTGATTTTCAGATGTTGTACTATCGCACGGATGTTCTGGAAGAAATCGGCATGGACCCACCCAAAAACTGGGATGAGTATCTGGCCGTTGCAAAAGCAGCCAACGGGCGCGACATGAATGGCGATGGTGAGCCTGATTTTGGCTCCTGTATATTCAAGAAACGTAACGCSCAGTCCTATTTTGCGGTTATGTCAATTGCTGCTGGCTTTGTTCAGACCAAGGGCACTGGTGAAGGTATCTTCTTTGATCCCGACACCATGAAGCCAAAGATCAATAACGAAGCATGGATCGAAGCGTTCAACGTCTACAAGGCGACCGGTGAATTCGGTCCGACGGATGAACTGAACCACGATATCGGCGATACACGGGCACTGGTTACAGGTGGTCGTTGTGCGTTGATGATTGACTGGGGCGATATTGGCCCGCTTTCAATCGATCCGGATGGTGCAGCAATCAAAGACAAAGTTGGCGCAATCATCATGCCAGGCTCGTCGCGTGTTCTTGACCCGGCAACCGGCAAACTGGTTGATTGCGATGCAACAACCTGCCCACATGCAATTGATGGCATTAACTATGCGCCATTTGCAGCGTTTGGGGGCTGGTCAGGTATGATCAACGCYAAGGCGGATGCAGATGTGAAACAGGCGTCCTATGACTTCCTGTCTTATATGAACCAAGCGGCGCAATCGAATGTTGACGTGACCATCGGCTGGACCGGGTTCAATCCGTACCGCAACTCTCAGCTGGAAGACTACGACAACTGGCTGAAAGCCGGGTTTAGCCAGAAGTTTGCTGAAAACTATCTGGGCGCGATCAAAGACAGCCTGAACAGCCCKAAYATGGCTTCAGACATGCGCATTCCGGGGGCGGCGCARTACACAGGCGTTATCCTGGATCGCGAGCTGGCCCGTTTTCTGGCTGGTGACRTCACCGCAGCTGAAGCTGTCGCYAACATTGAAGTAGCATGGGAAGAAGTCACTGAAGACTTCGGCCGTGAWWCTCAGGGAACCATGTACAAACTGTCGCTTGGTGTTACCAACTGATCCAGCTGACAGGATATGAAAATGGCGCCAACTGGCGACAATAATAGTGCGATCCGGCCGGGGGAAAATTCCTCGGCCGGATTTCCCTCTSATCGATCCATACGGGTACGGTTCAGTGAGTGGTTGGACCATCGCTATGGCACGATATTYATCCTGCCCGCMGTGGTCATGATCCTGATTTTTTCGATTTTCCCGCTGGTYGCGTCRCTGATAATCGCGTTTTCCCGCATTCGCCTGCGYGGYGGCGGCTATAGCGTGCGCTTTGTCGGGTTCAAAAATTTCGAAAAGCAGATATTCGGCACMGAACAGTTTCACTTTCTGGGCACGCTAAAAGGCATGAGCATGCTGGGCTGGGGTTTTTCCATCGTCGTGATTTCGCTGATCCTGTGGTTGTTCATCCGCTGGATGCGGGTTCGGTTTAACGTGCTTGGGTTTGTTGGCCGCCTGATCATGGTCGCCGTCGCCATTGGCCTGACCCTGATGATCGCCGGTACGGTTCTAAGCGGAACCCGGTTTGGTACATTGGGGACGACGTTGTTTTATGTGATTGCAGGTTGCTCACTACAATTTACGATCGGTCTTGGTTTGGCGTTTTTGTGTTCGCAGCCGATCAAAGGCAAAGCCTTTTTCCGGGTCGTGTTCTTTATACCGTTGATGATAACGCCAATTGGCATCGGCTACGCCTTCCGGATGATGGCCGACACCACCAAGGGTCCCTTCGCGCCGATGTGGCAATGGGCGGGCCTTGGAGATTTTGCCTGGGCATCAGATGCCTGGACCGCGCGAATATTCATCGTYATTGGCGAYAGCTGGCAGTGGATACCTTTCATATTTGTAGTCCTGCTGGCGGGTCTGGAAAACGTACCCCGCGACTATGTCGAAGCGGCGGAAGTAGACGGCGCAGGTCGGTGGCAAATCTTCCGCGAAATAACCTGGCCACAAATCGCACCGGTCGCGGCCACAGTTATGCTGATCCGGGTGATTGAAGCGTTCAAGATCGTCGACCTGCCAAATATTATGACATCGGGTGGTCCCGGTATCGCGACCGAATCTATGTCACTGCAGTCATTATTTGCTTGGCGATCCCTTGATCTGGGCCAGTCGGCGGCGATTGCTTATTTGCTGCTGTTCGTGACAGTCGTGATGTGCGTGTCTTTCTTTAACCTCGTAGTATTGGACAGGGTGCGGAATAAATGATGCAAAAACGATCCTTAATGACGCAACTGTTTGAGCCACCTGCCATAGGCCGTATGGCACCGGCCACCAAAATTATTGTTTATTCCCTGTTAATCGCATGGTCAGCATTTGTGCTGTTTCCGATCTACTGGATATTCATAACATCGTTCAAAACCGCCGTTGCCGTGAACCGCGGCCCGTTTTTCATACCGTGGTATGATTTCACCCCCAGCCTGCATGCCTGGAAAGAACTGTTTGTCTTTGACTGGAAAGACACGCTGCACGCCTATTACAATTCAATCGTAATTTCACTTTCTGCCACCATTCTTTGCGTCGGGATCGGTTCAATGGCCGCCTACGCGCTGGCGCGTGTCGAATATAAACCGAAATTTGGCTCTATCATGATATTCGTATTGTCGATGATCGGCGCGTTTCTGGGTGTCGGGTATCTTGGCATGGACTGGCGGCTGTCACTGGCCGTGGCGCTGGCCGTTTTCTTTTTCCTGGTTAAGGCGCTTAGCAAACATTTCAAGCGTTCCTTGGGCAATGGCGACATCCTGTTCTGGATGATTTCACAGCGTATCCTGCCGCCAATTGTAGTGGTAGTGCCGATCTACATGATGTTCCAAAGCGTACATYTGCTGGATACCAAACTTGCAATYATCCTGACGTATTCCGTTGTAAACCTGCCGATCGCGGTCTGGCTGATGTATGACTTTTTCGTATCCATTCCAAAGGATCTGGAAGAAAGTGCGCAACTGGATGGCGCCACCCACCTGATGACTTTCTGGGAAATCGTGTTGCCTCTTTCGCGCCCCGGTCTGGCAGCGACCACGTTGTTGGTGATGATCCTGTCATGGAACGAATATTTGCTGGCTCTGTTTCTTTCCACATCYAACGCCCAGACCATGCCGATCCTGGTAGCTGCAATGAACGCAGGCGAGCGTGGAATATTATGGTGGAGCATGTCAGTCGTGATCGTGGTGATGATCATTCCGGTGATCATCATGGCATTGCTGTTACAAAAATTTATCTCAAAAGGTGTATTGCTGGGGGCGGTTAAAGGGTGAATAACGCAAGCAGTCTGGTCATCAAGGACCTGAACAAAAGCTACGGCGATGTGCATGTGGTCAAGGATCTGAACCTGTCGGTAGCGCCGGGGGAATTTCTGGTGCTGCTGGGGCCATCGGGTTGTGGCAAAACCACCGCCCTGCGGATGATCGCCGGGCTGGAGGAAATCGACAGCGGCACAATCGCGCTTGGCGAGAACGATGTCACCAATATGCTGCCGAAATATCGTGATGTGGCGATGGTGTTCCAGTCCTACGCGCTTTATCCGCATAAAACTGTGGCTGAAAACATCGGCTTTCCGTTGAAAATGCGCGGCATGGAACCCAAAGAACGCGAAGCAGCAGTGCGTGACGCAGCTCAACAGGTGCAAATGGAAGAACTGCTGCAACGCTACCCAAGGCAACTGTCGGGTGGTCAACGCCAGCGCGTTGCACTTGCCCGCGCCATTGTGCGCCGGCCGTCGGTTTTTCTGATGGATGAACCGCTGTCCAATCTCGACGCCCAGCTTCGTGGCCACATGCGGGCCGAATTGAAACACATGCAGCAGGAACTTGGCGTCACAACGATCTATGTGACCCACGACCAGATCGAAGCGATGACGCTGGCGCACCGTGTGGCCATTATTAACGATGGCCGCTTACAGCAGGTCGGCACCCCGAATGAGGTTTATTCTGACCCGACCAACCTGTTTGTTGCCGGTTTCATGGGTGCACCGCCGATGAACTTCATTGAAGGTACGATAAAAAAAGGAAATTTCGTATCAGGAAATATCAATGTGTCCGTGGCCAGCGAAAAAAATCTCGGCCAGGTTGTTTTGGGCTTTCGCCCGGAAGATACCGAACTGGTCGCTGYCGGTAAGGGTCACTTTGATGCGTCAATTTACACAGTGGAACACACCGGTGAGCAGACGCTGGTTACGATACTGGTTGCCGGAAATTCCCTGGCGGTGAAAATGCCAAAAGAATTTGAAGCGGCGACCAACAGCCAGTTTGGAGTGCGATTTACCGACAGTGCCGGGTATATTTTTGACCARTCATCGGGTGAACGCATTCGCACCTGTACGCTGCAGACTGGTACCTGACACTTAGCGCGGCTATCCGTCCAGAATACAAACTAATGGAGCGATTGAATGATCTTGGTGGGCGGCGAAAACCTGATCGATTTCATTCAGATCGAAAGCGCCGAGGAAAATCCGATCTATCAGGCCAACCCCGGCGGTTCGCCGTACAATTGCGCCAAGGCCGTTGGACGCCAGCAGGTTCCAGTAAGTTATCTTACGCCAATATCCACTGATTCTTTGGGTGAATTGCTGGCCAARGGGCTGACKGATTCCGGGGTAACCCTGTGTGGAAYCCGGCGAAGTGAACCCAGYTCGCTCGCGGTTGTWTCGCTAAAGAAAGGCGTCGCCAGCTATCAGTTCTACCGCCAGAACACCGCGGAACGCATGGTCACGCTTGCGGGCCTGAATGCAGGCGTTCCAACAGACGCTTCTGCCTTCCACCTCGGGTCACTCTCGCTYACCCATGGCGAAGACGCCGAGGTCTGGACAGATTTTTATATAGCTATGAAAAACAGCGGTGYCTTCACCTCGCTCGACCCCAAYATCCGGGCMGCTTTCATCACTGATCGCGCGGCCTATTTGGCGCGGTTTGAACGGCTTCTCGCTGCCACGGATCTGCTGAAACTCAGCGACGAAGACCTCGCATGGTTAACCCCCGATGTGGATTTGGAAACCGCCGCAAGGCAGTTGTTAGAACGCACAAATGCTGCATTGCTTGTGGTGACACTCGGAGGTGARGGTGCGTTTGCGTTAGCGGGTGGAAGAAAGATCACCATCAAAGCCGCCCCGGTGGCTGAAATGAAAGACACCGTCGGGGCAGGGGACACATTCACGGCAACCTTGCTGGCCAGACTGGATCAGACGGGAAGCCTTAGCGCAGACGCACTGAAAAGCATGGACGGAACCAACGTGACCGCATTGCTGAACCGTGCTGCGAAGGCTGCCGCCCTGAACTGCGAAAAATCGGGRTGCAACCCGCCTGATCTGGGCGAACTGGACACAGCACTGCAAACAGCAAAGGCCGAAAAATGACGCCAACCTCCAATACCGGCCTGCTTGATCTCTACCGCGACATGCGCCGTATCCGAACGTTTGAAGATCGCGTAGGTGAGCTGTTCGTGCGCGGCCANACCKSMRSKYSRNTGYWGMACCTGTCCATCGGTGAGGAATCAGCCGCCGTGGGCGTCAGTTCGGCCATGAAAGACGGCGATACCTTCACCACCCACCACCGCGGCCATGGGATATTTCTGGCGCGAGGGGCCGATCCAAAACGCATGATGGCCGAGATTGCCGGCAAAGACAGCGGCTATTGTCATGGCAAGGGTGGTTCCATGCACATCGCCGATATGGGGTTGGGTCATCTGGGGGCCAACGCCATTGTGGGGGGTGGAATTCCATCAGTTGTTGGGGCGGCGCTGGCGGCGAAACGCAAGAAAACCGGGGCGGTTTCAATCGCGTTTTTCGGTGATGGGGCGATGCAGCAAGGTATCCTGTACGAAAGCATGAACATGGCAGCCCTTTGGGGKCTGCCGGTTCTTTTTGTCTGCATTAACAACCAGTACGGCATGGGAACGCGGATTGACCGGGCGACCAAAAACACCAACCTGCACGAACGCGCGCTGGCTTTCGGGCTAAACGGTGTCAGCGTTGACGGGCTGGACGTAACCGAAGTGCAGGCCGSAGCGCAGGATCTGATCGACGCGGCGCGCGGTGGTAAACCGGGGTTTCTGGCGGTGAAATGTTACCGGTTTTACGGCCACGCCCGGAAAGACAAAAGCCCCTACCGTAACGATGCCGAAGAAGAAGCCGGACGCGCCCGCGATCCGATGGAACATTCCCGCGCAGCGCTGTTGGAATTGGGTGGCGATAACGCCATTCTGGAAAARATCGACACCGATGCTGCCGAGGAAATGGACGCCACCATAGACTTCGCCATCGTGTCTTCRCCGCCGCCGCAAAATTCGATGTTCCGCGATGTGTTCGCACCGGATCAGCCCGAACCAGAGCCGCTGCGTACCCGACTTGACCGTATATTGGCGAGGGGCTGAGTAAATGGTTGAAATGACATACCGCGAAGCCCTGCGACAGGCGCTGTTTGATGCAATGACTGAGGATCCTGATATMGTCGTACTTGGCGAAGACGTTGGTGCATACGGTGGCGCATATGGCGTTACCCGCGGGTTAATTGATGAATTTGGGGCCGACAGGATCATGGATACACCGATATCCGAACCGGCAATTGTTGGCACCGCCGTTGGTGCCGCGATGAGCGGGCTAAGGCCTGTGGCGGAACTGATGTACGTCGATTTCATAGGCATGACTATGGATCAGCTATGCAATCAGGCCGCCAAAATTCGCTACATGTTTGGCGGTCAGATCGGCGTGCCAATGGTATTGCGGACACAGGGCGGCACCGGTCGTTCTGGTGGCGCGCAGCACAGCCAAAGTCTGGAAGCATGGGTCATGCACATGCCCGGCCTGCGACTGGCGATGCCTGCGACGGTGGACGATGCCTATCATTTGCTGCGTCAGGCACTGGTACAGCCCGACCCGRTTGTGTTCATCGAACACAAGGCGCTCTACACCATGAAAGCGGAAGTTAATCTGAGCGTAAAACCTTTGCCATGGGGCAAGGCGGCGATACGCAGGCAGGGGTGCGATATCGTAATCGTCACTTATTCCCGCCATGTGCATTACGCGCTTTCAGCGGCGGAGGTTTTGGCCGGGCAAGGGATCGATGCCACGGTGATTGACCTGCGCACTCTGAACCCGCTGGACTTTGATACAATACGCACCGAGGTCGAAAAAACCGGCCGTGCAATGGTGGTTTCGGAAGCCCCGCTGACTTGCGGTGTGGCGGCGGAGCTGGCAGCGCGGATATCCGAAGAGTGTTTCGATTTTCTCGAACAACCTGTGGTGCGTCTGGGGGCTGAAGACATCCCGATATCAGTCTCGGCGGAACTGGAAGCTGGAACAGTTCCTTCCATTGATCTGATCACCGAAACCGCCGCCCGGATGATGGAATGAGTTTGGGAACCCTGAAAATGCCGCGCCTTGGCGAGACCATGGAGCAGGGGGAAATCACTACGTGGCTGGTTGAAGTTGGCCAGAGCTTTGCGCGGGGAGAGGCTATTTTAGAGGTGGAAACCGACAAAACCGTCGTTGAATACCCAGCCCTAGGCGCAGGTGTGTTGGCGGAAATTCTGGCGGATGAAGGCGACATGGTTACCGTCGGTGATCCCATTGCCCGGATWGATTTGCGGGATGCACCGGACTGGACTGTGGAGGATCGGGATGAGGAAGATGCGGAACCCGCCAGGGAAACGTCGCCAGGAATMGACGCCCAATTCCCACCGACAATATCCCGAGTTGAAGGTRAGCGTACGCGTGSGACCCCGGTTGCGCGMAAACTGRCCCGGGATGCSGGATTGGACATTGGCACRATAACCGGAACCGGTCGCCGGGGACGTGTTGAGGCCAGTGATGTAWTGGCGGCACAGAGTGATCAGCAGGATGTTGGCGTGCGCATTTCCCATGGCATCGCCTACGTAAAGACCGGCCCGGCAAACGGTGCCACGTTCCTGTTCCTACACGGCTTTGCCGGGGACCACACAGGGTTTTCCGCGTTAGAAAGCGGGTTGAAGCGGGCGGGCCATCTGGCCGTCACCCTTGATCTGCCGGGCCATGGAGAGACAGAAATCGACGCTCGAAATGCTGATGAGCTTTTTACCAACCTGACCGATTTCACACGTTCGCAAATGGGGGATACACCCTTMCATCTGGTTGCCCATTCGCTTGGCGCTATCCCCGCGCTAGCCCTGGCACAGACGGTAGAACTGGCTTCCCTGACCCTCATTGCACCTGTCGGGATYGGCGCGGCTATCAACAAGGAATTTCTTGCGGGTATGGCCTCACCGACTTCAGCCGGGTCGGTGGCTGATCTGCTTGCGCAACTAACCGAAAAACCAAACGGTCTGTCCAAAACCGCAATTGAGACGATTTTTGCAGAGCTTGGTCGAGGACGACTTATCCAATTGGCAGACAGCCTGAATTCACAACCAGTTGACTTGATGCCGGCGTTGAAAAAAATYGCGCAAGAAACGCCCACACGCATTCTGATCGGCCAGAATGATCGCATCCTTGGTTCCGTCGACAGCTATGATTTACCACCAGAAATCGCTGTCCACAGCTTTCGCCAAACCGGGCATATGCCCCATTGGGAACAGATGCGGGCAGTGTCGAATATCCTTTTAATGCTGGGTCGCTAAACCAGAAGGGAAACGTTAGATATGCAACAATCCTGGCGATGGTACGGCCCAAAAGACCCGGTTTTACTGGAACATATCCGGCAAGCCGGGGCGACCCATGTGGTCAGTGCGCTGCACGAAACCTATGAGGGTCAGGAATGGCAAATGGCCGATATTGAGCGTCGCCGGGACGAAATAACTGACGCCGGGCTAGTCTGGAATGTGGTCGAAAGCATCCCTGTGCATCCCTCAATCAAACTAGGCGCACCGGACGCAGGTAAGTACATAGACGCCTATAAGGCAACGATCAGAAATCTTGCCGGGGCGGGCCTGAAAACGATTTGCTACAACTTTATGCCMGTTGTTGACTGGACACGCACCGACCTGCGTTATTTGGTGCCCAATGGTGGATACGCGTTGCGTTTTGATATTGTAGAGTTTGCCACCTAYGACCTGTTTGTWCTAAAGCGCCAGGGYGCMGAGCAGGACTATTCYAAAGAGGTYATRGACAAAGCMAGGRYSAGGCTGAATTCAATGYCRGAYGAAGARAYYACRCTTTWRRRNCAAACCATTATCGCCGGGTTGCCGGGTTCAGAGCTTTCCCATGACCGGGAAGGTGTCCGACAGCAAATTCTGGAATATTTTGATGTGGACAGTGATCAGTTGTTGAAGAATCTGATCGCATTTCTTCGGGAAATTGTACCTGTTGCAGAAAGCGTCGGTGCGAACATGTGCCTGCACCCGGACGATCCACCAATTCCGCTGTTCGGRCTGCCTCGGGTTGTTAGTACCGCCGAAGACTATCGAACTATTTTTAAGGCGGTGCCATCTAGGGCCAATGGAATAACTTTTTGCACCGGCTCGCTTGGGGCAAGGCAAGATAATAATCTGGGTAAAATAGTGCGCGAATTTTCGGACCGTATCCATTTTGCGCACCTTCGCAATGTGCGTCGCCAGGGGGACGGAACATTCTTTGAATCGGATCATCTGGAGGGCGACGTCGACATGATCGACATTCTTTCGGCTTTACTGGATGAGGAAAATCGCCGCCGCCGCAAGGGGCGAACAGATTGGGAAATCCCGATGCGCCCGGACCACGGCCATTTGCTAATCGATGACATCCACAAAAATACCAAYCCCGGCTATTCCGCCATTGGCCGCCTGAAAGGTTTGGCAGAGTTGCGCGGCGTGATTAAGACATTGGAGTACGTGCAATGAGCGGTGAATTTTCGGAAAAAGTAGCAATAGTCACCGGTACCAGCGGCATTGGTCTGGGGGCGGCATTGAAACTGGCCCGTGAAGGGGCGGACGTTTACGTTTGCGGTATTGATGATGCCCACAACGCAACCGCCAAMGCCTCCGGTCAGGGACTGTCATTTAGTGTGGCTAAGGTGGACGTGTCTGATGAAGCGGCCGTGAATGACTGGATAAATCAGATTGGCCAAAGAACTGGTGGTATCGACATTCTGGTCAACGCGGCTGCCATCCAGACCTACGGCGATATTGAATCTACCGACGCGGATCAATGGGACAAGGTGATGGCGATCAACCTGCGCTCCTGTTTCCTGACTTCACGTGCGGCTTACCCCTATATGAAGAGCCAAAGCGCGGGGGCAATCCTGCACGTTTCATCCGTTCAGGGATCATCCAATCAAAACAACGTGTTGGCTTATGCTACAACCAAAGGCGCGATACACGCCATGACCCGGGCGATGGCGGTGGACTGCGCCAAGGACAACATCCGGGTAAACTCGCTTAGCCCAGGCGCGATACGCACGCCACTGCTTGAGTTCGCCGCAAGGGAAGCTGTAGGCGCGGGCAATTCAATCGAAGAAGAAATTAGAAAAACTGGTGCTGCCCATCCGATTGGTCGTGTCGGGACGATTGAGGAAACCAGCGAACTTATCGCCTTTCTGGTCAGTGAGCGCGCCGGGTTTTGCACCGGCAGTGATTACCAGATTGACGGCGGCCTGACGGCCCATCTTGGTACCTAGATCTTCRACTCACCCGCCTGCCAAACACCAGCAATCCCCAGATCACTGTTCAAACGTATGAAATCGGCCCTGGAATCTGGGCAAAGACAGCCAATTTCCTGCTCCCGCCCCAGTACCATCGCCGGATAAAGCGACGCCATGCGCAAAGCCTCCTCTATGTGCAATCCAATCACTTCCACCATAAACCGAACGGCCGAAATCATATCGAGATCAGCACCCGCCAGTGTGCCATCTTCCAACAACAACCGCCCGCCCTCGCGCCTGATCATCCGACCGTTCAGMAAAACTTCCTTTTGATCCGTCCCAATCGTTGACATCGCGTCCGTCACCAGAAATATTTTACCCGGACCCTGTTTCGCGCGTAACGCAATGCGCATTGTCGCTGGATCAACATGGAAACCGTCTGCTATCAACCCGGCAGAAAGCTCACCCAACTCCAGTACCGCACCAACAACACCCGGCGCGCGATTGCCCAACTGACTCATTGCGTTGAAAAGATGCGTCACGCAGCTTGCCCCATTTTGGGCGGCATTTCTTGCCTGCTCAAAACTTACATCTGTATGGCCGATTGAAACTGTAGCACCGCTGGCCGACAGGTCCGATATCTGCTCCGGGCTTACCGATTCAGGCGCAACTGTCAGCATCAGGCTTGGCAGGGATTTCCCGGCCCTGACAAGTTGTTCCAGATCACCCTGCTCCATAGGCCGGATCAGGTCGGGRTCGTGCGCGCCCTTTCGCACCCGTGACAGATGCGGCCCTTCCAGATGCAGCCCGATCACACCGGGAATTTCCGCGRCAATTGCTTCCTCAGCCGCTGCAATTGCAAGGGTAGTCTTTTCGGGCCTGTCGGTAATCAAGGTGGGCAGTAACGATGTTGTCCCATACGGTAAATGTGCGTCGCAGATTGTTTTCATAGCATCAATGCCGGGCGCGTCGTTCAGCATTACACCACCACCGCCGTTCACCTGCAGATCAACGAACCCCGCCGTGATYAATCCGTTGGCTAGGGTCTGCACCCCATAAGCATCAGGAATATCATCCTGCCCGACAATACCGACCACTTTGCCCTCATCGACCAATAGCGCACTATCTTCATGGCGATCCACACCATCAAAAATATCGCAGCCCATGTATGCCTGTTTGCTCTGGTTCATATCGTTTCTGTCACCTTCTTAAGGTTGCGCGGCGTGTCTGGGTTGATCCCCCGTTCCAGCGATAGCTTTTCTATGAAAGCGTAAAACGACACAATCAGTGTCAGCGGATCAGTAAGCGGATGATTGGTTGCWACGAATTCAAGCCGTTTGGCACGGGTCGCCTTGTTTGAGGTAATAAACACAGACGCACCTTTATCCGCCAGCGCGTCCGACACCGAAACGATCGCATCTTGCGCCGCATCCCGCGCGGCCAGTGCAATTACCACAAACCCAGGTTCTACAATTGAAACCGGCCCGTGYAGCACCTCGGCAGAGGAATACGACTCAGCGTGGATCAGGCTGGTTTCTTTAAATTTCAGCGCAGCTTCATCTGACATCGCGATTGATGGGCCGCGCCCAAGTACGAACAAAGAATTGCTCCCTCGCAGGGTCTGGCGCAGCTCTGGCCAATCACAGGTTGCGGCTTTTTCAAACTGCTCCGGCAATGCGTCCAGTGCGGCGATCARGCCAGCRTCGCGTTTCCAGTATGCCAGCAGGGCCAGCCCGGCCACGGTGGACAGAACAAATGTTTTAGTGGCCGCGACGCTGGTTTCAACGCCCGCATTTATGTCKATTGTATGTTTACAAGCCCGCGCCAGWAGTGAATCTGGCTCATTCGTCAGCGCGATTGACAACGCCCCCTGACGTGTCGCAGAGGCTGCCATGCTAACGATGTCAGGGCTTTGCCCGGATTGCGAAATTGAAAYGCAGGCGCTGTTTTTTAGCTGTAATTCTGCTTCAAAGATTGACGCAATCGACGGCCCGATTGACGCYACSGGCAGACCCAGGGTCAGCTCACAGGCGTATTTCAAAAACGTTGCCGCATTGTCGGATGACCCCCGCGCAACCGTTGTCACAAAWTGTGGATCACTTGCGCGCAGCGCATTGGCTGCAATCTCGATAGCCCCACGCCCCTCGCTCAGCAGTTTTCGTGCCGCGCCCGGAATGTCGTCTATTTCTTTGCGCATATAGGTGGTTTGCATGGGTTTACTCAGCCTGAAATTTGCAACTCGGCCACAAAATCATATTTGTCGCCGCGATAAATGGATTGGGTAAATTCAACCACCCGCCCGGATGGCAAATAGGATGTGCGTTCAATCTTCAAACTGGCGGCACCCTTTTCAACACCCAGTAAATCGGCGTCCTTCGCCCCTAGATTTACGGCTGTTATATGCTGGATGGCACGCACTGGCCGGTTGCCATCCATTTCCAGCACCGCATAAAGCGAAGATTCAACCGCCAACGGATTAGGCAGGAACTCCAGCGACAAAGATGCGCGTTCAATCGCCAGCGGAATACCGTCAGCCAGACGCAACCGTGCCAGCCGTGCCACCGATTGATCCGCGCCCAGACCCAGGGCAATCACTTCTTTGGGCGAGGGCATGAACAGACCGCGTTCCAGCCAGCTGGATTTCACCACCATCCCCCGGCGCGCCATGTCTTCGGTGAACGATGTAAGCCGCGACAGCGATTGCTCAACCCGGTTATCGCTTGGCGCCACAAAAGAACCAGAGCCCCGGCGCTGCACGATCAACCCGTCCTGCACCAGCGTTTCAAAAGCCTTGCGCACTGTCACCCGTGACAACCCGGTCATGGTGGCAATTTTGCGTTCYGGCGGCAGCGGCGCATCCGCTGGCAGATCGCCGGATTTTATCCCCTGCTCAATGCGTTTACGCAGCAGCAAATAGCGCGGCCCATCATCGCTGGGCTGCCAGTTCCCGGTTTCAAGAAACTCAACGAATGTCATTTTCAAACCAATGTTTCCAAGGCTGACCCATAAATATTATACGCCCGTCCTAAATTCTGTTCGTGGTTTCGCTGTCAAACAAATGGATCGCGGCCCGGTCCAAAGTAACCTTAACTTTGCTCCCACTTTCATAATCGCGCGAAGGGTCTTCCTGCACTAYGATATCAATGCCATTTTCCAACGTGACATGGACATAGGAAACTTCGCCCAGATATTCCGAAATCATCACTTCGCCAATCAACCCGTTGCCTTTGGCATCGGTGTCCTGCAATTTGCAACCGCTTGGCCGGATACCCATGACGGTATTTGCATGATTACGCGGGGCACTTTCGGGCAGTTCAAACGACGTTTCCGCATCAACACAGGCGCGGCCATCTTTGATCTGCTCCAGCGGTAGCAAGTTCATTTTAGGTGAACCAATAAACCCGGCAACAAACAGATTTTCCGGGCGTTCATACAGATCACGCGGGGCGCCGACCTGTTGGATTTTACCGTCATGCATGACCACAATCCGGTCCGCCAGCGTCATCGCTTCAATTTGGTCGTGGGTAACATAAACCATCGTCGCGTCTTTCAGGCGCATATGCAGGCGGGCGATTTCCATGCGAACCTGCCCGCGCAACGCAGCATCCAGATTTGACAAAGGCTCATCAAACAAAAACACTTTGGGATCACGCACAATCGCGCGGCCAATGGCCACCCGCTGACGCTGACCACCGGACAATTCCGCGGGTTTGCGATCCAACAACGGATCAAGTTCCAAAGCGCGTGAGCTCTCGGCGACCCGTTCTTCGATTTCCTGTTTCCCCA
>NVTR01000065.1 GCA_002732955.1 Marinosulfonomonas sp. | reverse complement strand
ATATTATACCCATGCGCGCAATTCACCCAATAGGCGCGTAATCAACGCATGTGAAGCTTGTTCATCTGGTGGCGGCTGTTAGGAAAATTTCAACCGTTCGGGATGTGAAAATTGGAAGGTATCAAATGGCTACAAAGGCATAATTTGCTGGTCGTAATCGTTAAATAGATCGCCTGTTTTGACAGGCGCATCAATCTTAATATGACGATTTCAAACGCACAGTAATGTTAAACATCTCACGCGCGGACCAGTCCAAAAGGAAGGGTCAGTCCAACGAACGGCAAGGTGCTCTTTAACGCAGTGTGAAAAGTTAGGATTAAAGCGAAAATCCCCTAACTCACGTCGTTGTTGTTCGATTGTAAAGGCACTGGGATCAGTCAAAATAACCTGCAATGTTCGAGTCACGCGCCCTCGGCAACCTGATCACCCAATAGGCTTCACGCTGACGTCGGTACTGAAAGGGTAACGGTCAACTAAGTCTTCGCGTTTAGCCCGCGTGTGAATTCTACCGGGCCAGCAACATACATGCGGGTGAGTTCGTTCTCATGATGCACATGATGTTGGCCACGCAATCGATCCAGCAACCGTGCATCTGGAATTGAATGATCAATTATCGCCGCTGAATAACACTAAGCTTTCAAAAATATTCCGGCAAACCAAAGATGCCATTCCGTTACGTCCATAGAATTGTTGTTCGCGCCGAGAGCGTTGTAATAAGCTTTTCTATACTCCCTAATCTGACAGGAAAGAATGAGTAAACTTGGCTGTCTTAAAGCCTTTGCCGGTACTTTTTAACTAAGCGCACGAGCAACCCGACCACTACCATCTGCATGGGCTTATAATAATCCCTGTTGTTGCCAGTTCCTGATCATAAGCGATATACTATTTTTTATCACCAGAATCTCTCGCCAAATCTGCCAGTTTCGGAGCAAATTCGCCGAAAATGGTTGGATGAATAATTGCCAACACGTTACTCAGCCTGACAGAACTATTTCCCTGAACCCACAGAAAGTTTCCCTGTTCTTCAATAATATTTCCCTGTTAAGATATTTAGGGAAATCGCCTGTAAAGTATTGTATACACTGCACGAATTCGACCCAATTTCGTGGATTCCATCGAAAAACGCATATTTTCCCTGTTAATTCCCTGTTAGCAGGGAAATTGGGGTAGAGACTGGCTCGCTCGGGACTGTGTCCACAGCCACGCAGTCTTACTAAAATGGCCGCAACCCACATAGCCCCGATTAACCGCGTGTTATCCGCAGGTTACAGATTACTGAGCATCACCGAGACGCACAGACCGAGCATATCAGCCCCATAATTGACCAAAGTCTCGACAGGCCATTTCCGCGATACACGTTTGAGGTTTGAAGAGGTCGAGTGATGCGGCAATGTCAGAGAGTCGCGACCAGGACCCGCTGTTCTTTCCAGTCGGTCGGAATGTCATGGCGAAGAAGCCAGTCCGAGGTAAGTCCGAGCGGCTGAGAGCCATCCAGTGCATCCCGCACGATGTCGGGTGCCAGAAAGGCCAGGACGATCATTTGCTGAATGCGGCGTTTCGACGTTTGCTGTTCGGCAGCAATCTCCGCAAATGTTCTACCCACTTTGATCTGCTCAAACCAAGTAAGGGCCTTGGCAATATTGTTGATCAGAACGTCGTCCGGGGTTTTGGGATCATCCGCCAGAACCAGGCGCGTTTCCACACCACGTTTACGATGCTGGAATGGCGATGAGATATGCAGTGCCTCTTCGTTCAACTCGGATTGCCCTGTGCTGAGGAGTTCGGCAAGTTTCTGTGCATTCAGTTGCAGCGATATTTTTCCGGGCATCAGATCAATGCGGTTGATCAGCAGGTAGATTTCGCGCCCCGCAATTTCCGGGTTGCCGTTGGCACCAATGCAATTCCTGATTGCAATCTGATGATGATGCAATTCGCTCGCCGAGGCATCGGCCAGCAGCGTTGGCACAAAGCCTGGCACTGAGAGATGCTTCAGAACCAGCCTGCCCACCAGATCTTCCAGCGGCTTTGCCGGAAGCGGCCAGCCGGTGATGTCTTTCTCACCGCTGTGTTTGATCAGGCGGTGCGAGACATAGTATCGAAGTCGTTTCCCTGAGCGGGCTTTTGTGTGGGTGGGCGTAAACCTGTCACCGGTTTCATCAAAGAGCTTTCGGGCCAGCGGCGACAATGTTCCGGTTGTTCCAGTGATCTTTCTTGGTTTGGCTGCTGCTGCCTGAAGCCTGTCCTGAACTTCCCCCCATGTATCGGGCTCAATGATGGCCGGATGCTGACCATCAAATATGAGTTTCTTGTGCCGGATACGGCCCGTGTAAATTGGGTTGGTCAGGATCTGATAGAGATGGCCGCGCTCAAAGGCTGTGCCACCAGTTGTTTTTGACGATGTTACGGATCAGTACTTCGTCCACCTCGACTGGCTCACAACCAAGTAAAATTTTGGTCTCGGCACTTTTGCGGCGCAACTGGCACGCGGCCCCAATCCGCAAATGATCCACATTGATGCGATCCACATGACAGCCTGCGCCTTTCGGCGCATGTCAAGGAAGCAGCTTTTCTCGCTCAATAGGCGAAAGGGTGTCCTGCGAGGGCTTTAAACGCGGTTGTTGCGGTTACTTTTCATCGGRCACTACRCYTTTTGGGCAGGGGTTTCGCGCGGCAACGGTTTCACCCGCTTTCGCGGTTTCTTCCGCAGGGCTTCAAAACCTACAATAACATCCATCAGTTCATTGGTGATTTCTGTTTGCCGAACCATTCGCGTCTCTGAATTCAGTTCTACCAGCCGGTCATCGACCGATTGCTCGGCCTGCTGCATCTGCGCAAGGCGTGCGGCGTTCTCGGTTACAAGGGCTTCAGCGGCRGCGCGAAATACGCTGGCAAATAGATGGCTGCGGATCAAGGCCGCAAGCAGGTCGCTTGCAGGCATAGTAAAATCCGGCAGAGATCGTGAGACCCAGGGCCGATCGGCRAGCCCGCCAAATAATGTCGGGTCCAGCGGTAGCAGCACCTTTAAAGTCGGCTCTTGCTGGCCATGTGCAATTTGCTGGGAAAAGGCGAGTGAAACAGCAATTTCGCCCAGCGGGGATTGCCGCCTGATGTCGTCCAGCCGGGTAACAATATCACCCGCGAGCCGACCAATACCATCCACAGAAGCAGGCGGCAGTAAAGTGATTTCCGGCCGGATGTTTTGCCCCATCAACGCATCGTTCATCTGTGCCCCGATACACAGCACACTGGGTAAGGTTTCATCAGGGTCAAGCGTCTCCAGATGCTCTGACACTTCTGTCGCTATAATCTCGTTGTAGCTGCCACACATACCATGATCAGACCCAAAGACGACGATCACTTGTGTTGGTWTTTCACTTGATGTCAGCACAAGCGGCCCATTGCGATGCAGGAACGCTTGRAAGCTCTGCAATATGGTCGCGTGGTAGGCCTCGATAGAGCGCGCAGCATGTTCATAGGGAAGGGCATTAATGGCTGACAAAGTTTTCATCGTATGGACGATGCCACGAATGCTGTTAAGCGTATTGGCGTTTCGGTTTAGTGTTTCAAGCGTTTTCGCCATTTTCACCCCTCACGGACCCGCTTGCATTGCGCGCAATTTCGATGATCCGCTCACGATCTTCCGGCTGCATAGGTTCATTGTCCGCGATACGCTTTGCTATATCATCAAGTTCACGACGGGCAGCGCCACGAACCGCTGCCATAGCAACGGTTGCGACGGCCTCTGAAAGCCCGTCGAACACCCCCTCCATAGCAGCGATCAGAACCGCCAGTTGTTCGACCGCCGCAATCGGGTCACGCTCGGGCTGGCGCAGCGCCGCCCGAACGGCGGCACCACGTGTCAGGCGCGCTTTGGTTGCGTCGTCCAGACGTGTGCCGAAACGGGCAAAATCCTCCAGCTCTTCAAATTGCGACAACGTCATCCGCAGGTTTCCGGCAACATCCCGAAACGCACGGCTTTGSGCCTTGCCGCCAACACGCGAGACTGACATCCCCAGATCAACAGCTGGAAACTGGTTTTTGTGCACAAGCCTTGGCGATAGGTATATCTGGCCATCGGTAATTGAAATCAGGTTGGTCGGAATATAGGCAGACAGGTTTTCAGCCTGGGTTTCAACCACCGGCAGAACCGTGATCGAACCGCCGCCACCCTGCACGTTGAATTGCCCGGCGCGTTCCAGCAGGCGCGCATGCACATAGAAAATATCACCCGGAAAGGCTTCGCGCCCCGGCGGGCGGCGCAGCAGTAGCGAAAGTTCGCGGTAAGATCGGGCATGGTGGGTAAGGTCATCCATCACAATCAACACATCCCGCGCCTGATCCGCAAAGTATTCGGCCATCGTCATCGCTGCATAGGGTGCGATATAAGACAGCCCCGGCGGGTCTTCGTCGCCTGCGGACATAATGATAGTGTTGGCCATCATCCCGCCATCCTTGATCGCCGCAATGACTTTGGCGACTGCATCACCGCGCTGCCCAATTGCACAATAGATACATATCACACCAGAGCGCACCTGATTAAGAATTGTATCCACCGCAATCGAGGTTTTGCCAGTTTGCCGGTCGCCAATAATCAGTTCCCGCTGGCCCAAACCGACCGGCACCGCGGCATCGATCGCCTTAATCCCAGTCGCTAACGGGCGCGATATAGCGCTGCGGTGCAGGATTTCGGGGGCCTCGGCTTCGACCGGATGTTGGGATGTCGCGTCAATCCGGCCCTTGCCATCCCGAGGGCGACCAAGCGCATCGACAACACGGCCCAGCAGGGAAGGGCCGACTGGCACRTTAACCACTTTGCGCGTGCGCATCACGTCTTCGCCTACAGWAATACGATCAGACGCATCAAGCAGAACGACCCCCAGTCGGTCCGGTTCCARWYCWMAMACGANSSYGMKMGCRSMRGMWRYAAMKWGCWRYMAWYMAWMMKAMWGCSYWYRRRYYRRMSYCGKKWYRRWGRMAATYMYRWMRCCAATCTCAGTTATTTTACCGATTTCGCTCAGCCTCGGGGCTGGTGATGCACTGTCCAGCAGCACYTTTAACAAAGCGTCCGGGCGGGAGWGGCCAAGTGCCATCGCCCTACCCCTCTACAGTCTTTTCTGTGACCGGATGTTCATCCAGTATGGCGTTGAGCCCGTCGATATATGTGTCCACAGTCCAGGCCACCTGCGCACCGCCCATCCGCAGGATCAGGCCGGGGGACTGTGCAGCATCGGTTTCAAAATGCAGCATCACATTCGGGGCAATATCCTGCAGATCGGCCTCTAACTTCTTGCGCGCGGCTTTTGGCAGCGGGTCGCGTGTGGTTGCGACYGCTTTTGCCACGCCACCMGCCGAATTGCGCAAATCTTCCGACATTGGCGCTAGCTGCGTTGCGACATGGGTAACTATGCGCTCTTCCAGTGTTTCATCAGCCAGATCGCCCAGTGCTTTGCGGGTCAGTGACAATAGTGCTTCTGCCCCCATCTTGTGCAATTCAGCAATATACTTTCGACCTTCCTGCTTAAGGTTCGCATCCCAGTCTTTGCGTTCCTTTTCAAACATTTCGTGCGCATCGGCCAGCAGCACATCACGCGCCGCTTCGGCCTTTTGACGGGCAGAATCCGTCATTGCAGTCTCCTTGGCATGCAAGGTTGCGATTTCGTCAATAAACCGGTTTTCTGCCGCTTTGGCCTTTTCCTCRGCATGTGWTGCCGCCAACATCCGGTCGGCGATTTCAGCCTCGCGCGCATCAATCCCGTTCAGGATCGGACGATATAGATACCGTTTCAATAACCAGATCAGAACCAGAAAATTAACGATCTGGGCAATGACTGTAATCCAGTCGAGCGACATTCATTACGCTCCGGCAGCCGCTGCAGATACCTTTGCAGCTTCGAGTACAGCAGTCCAAAACGGATTAGCAAATAGCAAAATCATTGCAACCACAAAGCAATAGATCGCGGTGGACTCGATCATCGCCAGGCTGACAAACAAGGTCCGTGAAATATTGGCCGAGGCATCAGGCTGTTGCGCTATCGCACTCAGTGCAGTTGCAGCGGCGCGGCCTTCGCCCAAGGCCGGACCTATCGCGCCGAACGACACTGTCAACCCGGCGGTGAAGATCGAAATAGCCGCAATAATACCAAGATCTGTCATGAGGAGTCCTTTGTTTTATGAGAGTTGTTCGGATCGGAAGTCGCAGAGGAAATATAGACGGTCGCCAGAATTGCGAAAATATATGCCTGGATCAACCCTGTCAGCAGGCCCAGCATTTCCATCAAGACCGGAAAGAAAAACGGGGCCACACCCAGCAGGATCGCGCCGATAACTGCACCACTCATTATGTTTCCGTAAAGCCGTATTGCCAGCGAAACACCGCGCGAAAATTCACTGATGATGTTGAAAGGAAGCATGATCACCGACGGTTCCARATAGGTTTTCAGATAGCCCCGTATGCCTCGGCTACCAATCCCGAATAGCGGTACCGCAACAAGAACTGACAGCGCCAGCGCCGCCGTTGTCGATAGCGACGCTGTGGGCGGCGCAAAGCCTGGCACGATCATCAACAGGTTTGAGGTAAAGATGAAAAGAAACAGTGTGCCAACGAAAAACAGCAGGGAATGGGTTGGGCGCTGCGAGATTTCTTCGATCTGGTCTTCGATACCCTGCACGATCACTTCCAACATCGTCCGCCAGCGGTCGGGCGGCACATCGGCGCGCAGATTGCGGGTGATCAGCATTGATACTCCGGTCAGCAATGCCATGACAATCCAAGTGTTGACGATTGTCGCGTTGACAGCAATCCCCCACACCTCGAACATGATGGTGCTATCGGGTGACAATTCCATTACATGCCCCCTTTCGCCGGTCGGACCCGGGCAAAAACGATAACAAYAATCCGCACCAGCAGAAACGACAGGGCATAGCCTGCCAGGGCCCATGCTCCAATCTGTGCAACCAGCCAGCCTACTGTCAGAAACAGCGCAATCCTTAAACCTGCACTTAACAACAGCACGAACGTGGGCCGCGCCGCGYCGAATGCAATCCGCATACCAWAGGCAAGGCCGGCAAAAAATACGGCACTAACGACGGCACCAACCGCCAGCCCAAGCAAAAAGGCATTCCAGTCGACATCTATCATTCGCCGCCCCCTTCTTTACTGATCCACGCCCAGGATATCAGGCCCCCCAACGCCACGCCACCAAGGATAAGTGCAATGGTCCATGAAAAATCCTGAGGTGCTACCCGGTCCAGCCAGAGCCCCAAAAAAGCACCGCCGACGGTAGGTACAGCGATTGACCAGCCGATCATGCCAAAGGTGCTGATCCCCGCGAGCGGACTGGGGCCAGGATTGTCGCGCGCAGATTTCATCCGTTCGGCCCGCCGTCCGATGTCATCAGCCGATGTATCCCGCTTCTTTGTCATGTTTGTGGTCTCCGCAATTCGGCAAAACGACGAACCATATTGGCTTCCAGCCGCGACAGGGCGGATCGTGCCATACGTTCGTTTTCGTCCATCTCGACGAATGTATCGCGCACCATGTCGCGTAGCGTGTCCAGGTCATCGCCCTGCACACCGCGTCGAACCGCAACATCAACGATACGCCCCTTTTTGACGAGCAACCCTTCGTCGACCCCAAAGACGTATTCCCCACCTTGCGGCGTTATCAAGGTCAGGACCGAAGGCACCAGTGCTGTGACAAAATCTATATGGTTGGGCAGAATTCCGAAGCAACCGTTTTGGGCAACAGCAAATAATTGCGTTGCAGTCCCCTCAAACAATGTGTGCGTCGGGAGGTGTAATGTGACCTGCATATCTGTGGCCATACTCATTTTGBCCCCCCCTCAATGTCCTGCAATCCACCGATCATGTAATAGGCACTTTCGGGCAGGTCGAACTTTKYCAGGTTCAGGATCGTTTCACACCCATCAAGTGTGTCGGCAATCGGCACCTGTTTGCCTACCGAGCCAGTGAACGAAGCGGTGGTGACAAACGGCTGCGTTAAAAAGCGTTCCAGCCGCCTTGCGCGKGCGACMGTRGCGCGGTCGGCTGATGACAGTTCTTCAATGCCCAGCATTGCGATGATATCACGCAGTTCCCCGTATTCGGCCAGCGTCCTGCGCACGGCACGGGCGATGTCATAGTGGCGCTGCCCAACCACCAATGGGGTTAACATCACCGAAACCGAGGTCAGCGGATCAACGGCAGGATACAACCCCTCGCTCGCCCGTTTTCGCGACAGAACTACCGAAGCCGAGAGATGCGAAAAAATATGCGCTGCGGCCGGATCGGTAAAGTCGTCTGCCGGAACATAAACCGCCTGAATCGAGGTGATAGCACCGCTGCGGGTCGAGGTGATACGTTCTTCCAATGCGGCCAATTCAGTGGCCAGTGTCGGCTGGTAGCCAACCCGCGAAGGCATTCGCCCCAGCAACCCCGACACTTCGGAACCAGCCTGAACAAAGCGAAAGATATTGTCGATCAGCAAGAGCACATCCTGCCGCATATCATCCCGAAAATACTCAGCCATCGTCAATGCGGATTTCCCAATCAAAAAGCGCACGCCGGGGGATTCGTTCATCTGGCCAAACAACATGACGGCCTTGTCGCGCACACCAGCCTCGCCCATTTCACGGTATAGTTCTTCGGCTTCGCGTGACCGTTCGCCAATGCCGCAAAACAGGCTAACACCCTTATGGTGTTGAACGGTGTTGTTGATAAGCTCGGTAATCAGCACGGTCTTTCCCACGCCTGCTCCACCAAAAAGCCCCGTTTTACCACCACGTTCGATGGGTGACAAAAGATCAATTGCCTTGATCCCGGTCTCCAAAATCTCGGCACGCACAACACGGTCTTCCAACGCCGGAGGCGCGCGGTGGATTGACCGATAAGCGGTGGCGACTGGTGCAGGTTTGCCATCAATTGGTTCACCAAAAACATTCAGCATCCGACCCAGCATCGCTTCGCCGACCGGCACTTTGATCGGGGCACCGGTTGCGCGCACAGGCATGCCTAGCCCAAGACCGCGAACCGAGGCCAACGCCATAGATCGTACGACTCCTTCTCCCGCCAGAGAGGCCACTTCAAACGGAACCTCACCTGCAAAAAGCAGATCATGGATATGAGGTACGGGATCAGTAAAAAACGCATCCATGACCCCACCATGGATAGCAATAATTTTACCATCACTGCGTGTTGCCGTTTCTATTGATGCGTCCGATGTCATCGTATTTAGCCCCATAGTTGGCTCAGTCGAATGTAGCGCATGGCCGACCGATAGGCCTATCGGGAAGGGATTCATACCAGACAGCTTGACAAAGAAGACGCCCTAGTAGTTGTCTGGTCATCCGGATCGGCACGACAATTATTTTTGATACACCTGTGGTGCCAATCCCGTTTCGGCTTCGGTCTCTCAACTCATTTAAGCAGCCGTTTCCCGAATGCCAAGGGGCATTCCTTGCCCAATGACGAATAGATTGCTAGCAGCATCCCGGATGTGATTGTCACGGATAAGCTGGGTTCATATCCCGCAGCGCTTCGAGTTCTTGGCTTGGCCCACCTTCATGTCTCGGGCGGCCGGTTGAACAGCCGGGCTGAGGTCTCGCACCAGCCTACTTGATGTCGAGAACTCTGTATGGGTAGATTCAAATCAACCGGATCAATGCAGCGATTTCTGTCTATACAGGATGCCACATATAACCATTTCAATTTGCAACGCCATCTGATCTCGCCGGACACGCCATCAGACACGCGCCGCAGCATTCGCTGAATGGTTTTAGATTGTRGCGGCATATTTCCGGACTGCGTCGACTTATCTGGCATGCCCGGATCAATGTGACAAAGCCCATGCAAGGCTACCGGACTTAAGTTGGTCAAGTTATGGGGGCCAAGAAAATAAGTTTCTGCTTCAAACAATAAAAACGATAGTTTGAAATATTTTTGGTGCAGTTAGAGGGAGTAACCTCGAACTCACTCTTTGAAGTTTTAGAAGAATGGGAAAGCCACCTCAAGGGAATTGAGATGGATATCCCCAGCTCAAAATCCAGAACACCTTCGGCACCTCGTTTGCGGGGGCCGTCACTATGAAACATGCAGAAAACATAAAGGCTGCAATAGATGTTAGGTCTGCGTTTAAGGGTGAATCTCAAACTGTTGCAAAACAAGAGAAACCCTCGCAATCGCCAATAACCCTGCGTGTGACGAATGTGGAACGCGAACGCCTTAAGTCTATGGCTGCGGGCATGTCGGTCAGTGCCTATATCCGCAAATGTATTTTTGCGGGTGATGTCACGCGACGGAAACGGCAGTCACACATGCCGGTGAAAGATCAGGAAGCAATGGCGCGGGCTTTGGCTTTGCTGGGCGCGTCACGGATTGCCAAYAACCTGAACCAACTGGCSCATCAGGCARATATBGGCTCCTTAATCATGGACGAWAATVCCTNCGTDAARATTGATGAAWCCTATGCGCATGYRCGCCTDATGCGGGATGAACTGGTTTCTGCGCTCGGCCTGATCGAAGGTTAGACCCATGATCCTGAAAGCCTCTCGACGAGGCGGCGGGATGCAATTGGCAGTGCATCTGCTGAAATCCGAAAACGAACATGTAAAATTGCATGAGATCAGCGGTTTTGTCGCTGATGATTTGGCGGGTGCGTTCAAAGAGGTTTATGCGATTTCCAAGGGGACGCGCTGCAGCAGTTCTTGTTTTCTCTGAGCCTGAACCCGCCGGAAATGGAAAATGTCCCAGTGGAAGTATTCGAAGATGTGATTGCGCGGATCGAAGTCAAAATGGGCTTGGCTGGTCAGCCTCGCGCGATTGTCTTTCACGAAAAGCAGGGGCGCAGGCATGCGCATTGTGTCTGGTCGCGCATTGATGCGGCAAAGATGAAGGCAATCAACCTTCCGCATTTCAAATTAAAACTTACTGAACTCTCACGCCAAATCTATCTGGAACAAGGCTGGGATATGCCGCGCGGGTTGGAAGATTTTGCTGACCGTGATCCGCTGGATTACTCTCAGGCGGAAGCTCAACAGGCCCAACGTGTCAAACGTGACGCGCGGGCGTTGAAAGCAATGTTCTAGAAATGCTGGACTGGATCAGATTCCCGTGCCGCATTTGCCCATGCTCTGAAAGAACAAGGGCTTGTTCTGGCGCGTGGGAGTAGACGTGGTTTTGTCGCGGTGGACTCTGTTGGTGAGGTTTATGCCGTTGCACGTTGGGTTGGCATTAAAACCAAAGAGGTGCGGGCACGGTTGGGCGATCTTGAGGGGCTGCCCAATGTCGAAGACGCCATTGCTATTCTGTCCCGTAGTTTTGATGCTGAGGATTTTGAAACTCAGCAACGGGCTGTTGCGCAAGATGAACGGCGCAAGGAATTACTGGAACAAAAACGCCATGCCTTGGTGGCAGAACAGCGTGGTGAGCGTAAAGATTTGGGCGATGTGCAGCAGGCTCGTCTTACTGTGGAAACCACTGATCGCATGGCAAACTTGCCAACTGGTTTGAAAGCAACATGGGCRAAGATGACCGGGACGTATCAACGCTTCTGTGCAGATAATGAAGCGCACATCAATGAGGCGTTTCGGCGTGACCGGCACGAACAGCAAGCCCTTTGTTATGTGCTTTCAGGTCGGGAAACAGGGTAAAGATTAACGGATAATAAAGCGGACATATAGCAGGGCATATTTGGGCGGTAACATGTTCTAATTATCTGTAAAATATGATATTTTTCACCCCGCGAACCGGACAAGTAAGCGGACACAATGCCAACAAATTTGAGGGCCACACCCTGTAAAGAGCCAATTCGAAAAATCTGGTATAATCGGTTATGGAATTGAATATCAGAAGACGAAGCCAATGAATGAACCAGATGTTAGCCTAGCTCCATGCTCCAAAACGCAATATGGCTCACACATAACCCTTATTATGCCAATATGGTTCACACATAGACCATTATTTGACTTATTGCCGCTTATATAGTATGGTTACTGCTAAAATGAACTTACAGAGATCAAACCATGCCAAGCTCCATAAAGCGCACATATTCTGCTTATAGCCTAGATGCCATGCATTTGTTGGGGACGACCATTCGCGCTGAACGGAAACTCAAGAGAATGACTGAGCAATCACTGGCAGATCGTGCGGGCGTTTCCAGAAGTTTTGTAAAACGCGTGGAACGTGGCGATATGACTTGCAACATTGGTGCAGTTTTTGAAATCGCACACATTGTCGGCATTCCTCTCTTTGACGCAGAGCCAAACACAAACCGGYTGGCAGAGCATATTGCCCAAATTGAAGGCAAGCTAACATTGCTGCCAAAAACCATTCGCAAAAAGACCAAGGTAATTGACGATGACTTCTAAAAAGACACTAAAWCAGGCGTATGTYTGGATTTGGCTTCCAAATGAAACGAYGCCAGTCGTYGCCGGAAAAYTGGAAAAAGRCRGTGATCAACTGGTTTTTGCATATGGTAAAAGTTAYCTTGCCCGCAAAAATGCGATMCCWATTTATGAACCGGAACTTCCCYTGCAATCGGGCACAATMTCMCCKCTGAACGRYCTTATGGTTCCRRGCTGCATCAGAGATGGCGCGCCKGATGCATGGGGGCGGCGTGTSATTAYCAAYCGMAAAATGGGCRTCAAAGGTACTGCTGCCGATGCTATTGAGTTGGGTGAACTAACTTTTTTACTGGAATCCGGCTCTGATCGCATTGGCGCTTTGGACTTTCAGGAATCCGCAACCAAATACAAACCACGACAGTCAAAAAATGCCTCCATCGAAGAGTTAATGAACTCCGCCGAGCGGGTAGAAGCTGGGGTTCCGCTTTCATCTGAGCTGGATCAGGCAATATTTCACGGCAGCTCCATCGGTGGCGCACGCCCTAAAGCACTGATAGAGGACGATCACACAAAATACATAGCCAAATTTTCTGGGGCATCGGACACCTATAGTGTTGTGAAAGCCGAATTTATTGCCATGCGGTTGGCCCAGCTTGTCGGCCTGAATGTTGCCCCTGTAAAACTTACCAAAGCGGCACATAAAGATGTCCTGCTTATTGAGCGATTTGATCGCGTCCAAGCAAGCGGTGGCTGGCATCGAAAACCCGTAATATCAGCCCTTACTATGCTTGGGCTGGATGAAATGATGGCGCGCTATGCCAGCTATGAAGAATTGGCAAGTATTATCCGGCACCGCTTTACCGATCCCAAAAATACCCTTCGTGAGCTGTTCTCACGGCTGGTATTTAATATCCTTTGCGGCAACACCGATGATCACGCCAGAAACCACGCCGCTTTTTGGGATGGCAAAATGCTTACCCTTACGCCTGCCTACGATATCTGCCCACAAGGGCGCGTTGGCGGTGAGGCAGTTCAAGCGATGCGTATCTTGGGAGACAACAAATTCAGCCAGCTCAAAGTGTGCCGCGATGCGGCTCACAATTTTTTGTTATCAGAGAATGAAGCAACCGCAATATTTGACCGCCAAATCGAAACCATAGAACGGCACTGGCTTGAAGTTTGCGCTGACGCTGAGCTGAGCGAAGTTGACCGCAAGCTCTTTTGGAAAAGGATGTTCCTTAATCCCTTTGCCATTGAGGGACTGAACGACGGATAAGACGGAAAATTTTAAAATAGGCTCAACTGCTGCGAGGCAAATTCCTGCGCCTTCCAAGCTCTGCTTTTGGCTTCATGCTCAAGCCACGCGCGCACATAATCCACTGCGGTTTCAAACTCCCCAAGGCCTCCCGTTGGGAAGAAATGCGATTATAGCCCGTCTCGGTGATTGGGATAGATATTCTATCCTCTGTGTGGATTTCAATATGATCCATACCGCTAAAACAACCAGTCACATGTGTGATTTCCACGCAGATTCCGCGCCAGAAAATCGTTTCGGTTATGGTGTTTGAGATTTGGTTGGTTTTCATGATTGCCCCTTTACCCACACCGATAAATGATGCGGGAACCGGCAATCACCGTTTCGGAATAATCAACCGCAMGATCACGGGCGATGGCATCATAATCGATATAAAATTGCAGACGTTCGGGAATGTCACCGAACAAGCCTTCTTCGACAAACTGCTCTGCTAACGCGCGCATGCTATTCACGTCATAAACATCAACGTCAAAATCATCTGGCGCGGTGCCATCGTCAAATTGATAGCCACATTCGCCAACTGCCAAAATCACTTGCTGTTTTTCCCAATTCTCCCATTCGTCAACAATCTCAAAGAACCGTACCAAATTCGATTGGTTCAAGCCAATTGCTTTTGCCAAATCGCAATCAATGGCATCGCCATCAATAAACTGGATCTCAAACTCTTCGACAGGGTCGCCGTATTCATTGCGCAAAGCGGTTGCGCTCTTTTTATATTCCTCCGCTGTCTCAAAATAAAAGCCTGTAGCTGAAATATCGTAGGGTTGTGCATAAACCCCCGCGAGCTGACATTCATGATCTGGCACAGCCTTTCGGTCCGAAGTGCAGCACGGTTTTCTTCGATGAACCTGAACCTCATGGTTTTTGTCCCGCGAAGAAGCTCGGGTGCATTCAATCGGTCATCGCAACATCTGATATTTAGATGTTTGCAATGAAGGATATGAAATGCCCAGAACAGGTCGTCCC
>NVTR01000064.1 GCA_002732955.1 Marinosulfonomonas sp. | reverse complement strand
CGACATGTTGGAAGTGGCCAGCATGGGGCTGCATGTCGGGCAGCTTTCCAGCCGCGAGGATATGGCGTGGTGTTTCGATGCTGTGACGGTGAATTCGGCGCGTATCATGGGGTTGCAGGGCTATGGTCTGGAAAAGGGCTGTCAGGCAAACATGGTTTTGTTACAGGCGACGGACCCGATTGAGGCCATTCGCCTTTGTGCGACACGCCTTGCTGTAATCCGGGGCGGTAAAGTTGTTTCAAACACGCCGGCCAGCATTGCCAGGCTGGACCTTGAAGGCCGCCCCGAACAGGTTGACCCGGCGAGCTATGCGCCGAAAACCACTGGGTAAGATCGTTTCCTCAGCTATACCAGCCGCCCATTTTCACCTCGATTGCGCTATCGACCAGACTAGCAAATTCAGCCGGGTCCTGGGTGCCGCCAGCGCGACCACGATAGTGGTAAGGGTAGACAAACCTGGGTTGGAAATCTGCAATTGCGGAGGCGGCGGCTTTGACATCCATGGTGAAGGGCAGGTTCATGCAAAGAAATGTCAGATCGATATTTTTCAGCGCGCGCATTTCCGGGATGTCTTCGGTGTCGCCCGAGATATAGACGCGAAAACCGTCAAACCCCAGAATATAACCATTGTCGCGGCCTTGTGGGTGAAATTTCTTGCGGTCGTCGGTTATGTTATAGGCCGGGATTGCGTTAATGTTCAGCGCGCCAAAAGTTGAGAAATCGCCGTTGGCCAACTGACTGGTCTTGTCTTTGAGCGGGGCTGGCAACATAGCGAATACCGCCGGATTGGCGATGATCTGGGTGTCTGGGCCAACAATTACCGCGAGTGTTTCAGCATTGTAGTGATCGCCATGTTCATGGGTGACAAGGATCAGGTCAGGCGTCGGAAAACCAGCATATGCAGAAGCGTCACCAACCGGATCGGCGTAGATTGTACCAACCGGCGTTTCCATGACGAAAGAGGCGTGATTGACCGGATGCACGGTAATATCGCCCCCTGACGTGGCAAATACATCGCTGCTATGGCTGGCAGCGCGGGTTGAATAGGGCAAGAGTGTTATTCCGCCCGCGGCAGCAGTGGTGGCAATGAAAAAACGACGGGTCTGTTCCATGGGGGCTCCTATCAGACGCAATAATGAATTGTGTGGGGCAATTGTTGGTAAAACTAGCAGGCCACAGCAGAATATCAAATTTCCTGCCGGCAAAATGGCGTTGTTCTGCGCATGACCGCCGGGTTCAGCCCGGAACAGCATAGAACTATATAGATTCTATAGGAAGTTTGGTGGAGCCAGGGGGGCTCGGCACCATCTCAGTAACCACCGGTGATCATTTAATATTCTCGGCGCAGGGGTTGCAGAATGCCTCACCTTTTTGTCTCACCCAAACTTGATAAGCAACCCGCCGCGAGCGCAAAGCGAAGTTTTTCGGTTTGTGTGTACTGCCAATTACCACTTAAGTGTCTGGCTGGGGCGGGTTCCGGACCTTCGCTGCAGGCGCGAATTTTCGAACTTTATTCTCTAAAGCGGTCGTTGACCGCGCGCGGTGGAGAGGTATTTTGGCATAATTATTCGAGGATATTCAGCATCCGAAACGCGTTTCCGTCTTCGATCCAGCAATGAATGAAATATCATAGGACCAGATATGATCTGGGTACTCCGGTCATGTCGGGTCACCCCGAGAATGTTGGTGGGCGCGTCAGTATGTACCCGAGCGTTCGGGGCAATATGCCGATGATATTTTGGGTGGCTTCTCTCGAATCCTCCAAGTGGGCGGTTATGCGGGGTACACTCGGCTGCTGAAACGGGCTGCCGTGGGCTGGACCAACTCCCATCTTTACATGTTCGAGGCTGAGGGTGCGATCTGGGGGATAGCCAAATCGCGCATTATCGGATACRTCGGTGTTACTTTCAGAAACTTTGCGACCTTGCCATTCGACGAAAGTTGGTGTGCCGCACTGCCAGATTGCAGTGCTTGTGCTTGCCTGCACTCGTTGCCGGAGGTTGCCTAACCGGACCATATCAAATGAAAGCTGTCATGCTGGCCGCAGGAGTCGGTGCCCGTCTTGCGGACTCGCCTGCGAAAAATTCACCGAAGATTTTGCTGAATATTGGCGGTAAATCCCTGCTGCAGCGCCATATCGAAATTCTCAAGAGACACGGTATTGAAGAACTGGTAATCGGTGTCGGGCACAAGCGGCAGGAGATCGAGCAGAAAATCGTGGCGCTCGGTGCGCAAAACTATGTGCGGACCGTTTACAACGAACATTTCGAACAAGGCAGCATTGTCACATTGTGGACCCTGCGCGACGAACTGTGTTGCGGGGAACAGGTTCTTCTTATGGATGCCGACGTTCTGTACGATGAGGAAGCGTTCAGCCGGTTGCTGAATTCCCGCCACGAGAACTGCCTGCTTCTTGATCGTGCTTTTGAGTCCGGTGATGAGCCGGTCAAAATCTGTGTCAGGGATGGTGAAATTGTCGAATTCCGCAAATGGTTGAGCGCAGAGTACGATTTTTGCGGTGGATCGGTGGGATTTTTCAAGCTGTCTGCAAAGGAAGCAAAAAAAATCATCTCTCAAACCGAACTATATTTGCGCCAGGGCCGCCGCCACGAGCCTTACGAGGAGCCATTACGCGATGTTCTGCTGACCTCGCAACGCGGAATTTTTTCATTTGAAGACATCACCGGCTTGTCCTGGATCGAGATCGACTTTTCTGCCGACCTTGAGCGCGCCAGTTCCGATATCCTGCCGCGCATACTGAGAGCAAAGAACAACCGAAAGGCGGCCCTACCGGTCATTCAGGGCGACGATCAACTGAAACCGCACGTTCAATGACCGATGCAGACGCTTCAATGTATGTCGGGATATTAACGGCGGTCRTGGCCAGTGCGCTTTACGTCGCCACCTACCGGTCTTTCGTTTATCTCCTGAGATACCCCCGGAACTGGATCTCAGCCAGCCTGCCTGCGTCCCTTGCGACCGGGGCACTGGCAATCTTTGTGGTGGCCCTTGTCTCGCTGTCCGCCGATGGGCTTGATATTGCATCCCTGGTTGTCTCATCAGTCTTTATTACCGCCCTGTTCATTATTATCGCGGCGCCTGCATATGCCTTCAAACCAGCATCCAGGCCCGTTGAATTTCTGGCAAGTCATGGTGACGTGGCCGGTYTATGGCTGTTGSKCCCGGCCCTCATTGYCGGTCTGACCATCCCSAACATCAAGCTCCAGGCRGTCATGGTCACCGCYATGGCYRTTGAGGCGATATGGTTCGCTCGTCAGCGGCTGTTTGGCCAGACCCGTCGGCTTTATCCTCTGAATGATCGCGATTTGTCAGTGCTGAAAACCCAGGCGAAGGGTGACCTGAAGGCATTTCGGCGACGCCACCACATCCGGGAACTGGTGTTATCGAACGGTGCAGTAAGTTGGCGAGGTTGTGAGAAAACGACGGCCCCTTGTCCTTTTAATCTCTATGTTAACCGTCTTGGTCTCAACACCGCGCCCTGTTGCCGGGAACACATGAAGGATCTCAGCCATTATGTTRCCGGATGCYTAAGCAAAATGGGGGCSGTGCATTGGCTGGAGGGRGGYAGCCTTCTTGGSGCCATAAGGGAAAATGGCGCGCTTCTCGACTGGGAGGATGACGTTGACATATCCGTTCTCCTTACAGCGGATATGACTTGGGACAAGTTGACTGCAAGGCTTGTCGAACAAGGCGCGCGGGATGGTTATTATGTGGATATCTTCCAGAAAAGCGGGTTTATTTCGATATCATCTGACCCGCCGAGGCGATGGTTTTTCCGGTCAGAGCGAAATCGTATGCGGGGCGAAATCCGCGCCGATATAGCAATCTATCGGCAAGTGGTCAGCTTTGGCGAGACGGTGCTCGAAAGGCGCAGCAAGAAGGGGGCCATGCCGGTAACCGAGGGCGGCGGCTTTGGTGTGCCAAAGGATATTGTCCTGCCAACGACGACAACCCGGTTTCTTGGGGGTGAGATTGCCTGTCCGCGTCTACCCGATGCTTATTTGGAAATACTCTACGGCGATTTCAGGAAAATCGAGTATACATAYYTAGACCCKGTGGCAGCYAAAMTGCGCGCCGAARTTKACGCTSGCAGCGATCTGGCGTCGGTATGATGTGGCGTAAATGTGCCGCGATACYGGTTGCGCGAGGCCAGATYCTTAGCTCAGCCGCAAACCTGTCCAGWAAAGCAGGACTACTTCAGATTGGCCGCAGAACGGAATTCCTACCCTCTGTGGTTAAAACTGTCTGCGAATGCCCCTGAATTGAAGATTATTTGGGAAATGTCAGAATAACAAAACAAACCTTAAAGGAGGTGCTGGAAWATGGATTCTCAAGCTGATACCCGCGGCGCGGTCGATCAMGGATCGGATCTTTCGGACAACGAGGGCGACTGTACGGAGCGGCGGCTCAGCGATCTSGACGAGTCGCGCKSGCTCGCAGAACACTGGACCTGTAGCAGGGCCCGGAACGCCAACCTGACGCTCAGCCGTGGCGATGGATCAACAGAAGAATTTACCGATCTATGCAGTTCTTATGGTGCAGTGAACTTCGGCCATTGCAACAAAGACATTCAACTTCCGGCACAGCCGGATTGCGATCTGGTAGCCGGAATATACCCACCCGAAGCAGAGAGATTTGCGCGCTGGCTGACCAATACCCTCGATCTGAGCGACTTTAGGGTGCTGTTTCAAGTGGGGGGCAGTTTCGCCGTCAGTACGGCGCTGTCACTTGCGCAGCACAACCGTCCAGGGAAAATACTCGCCATCGAGGGTGGCTTTCACGGTCTTGGCCTTGATGCGCTCAGCGCCACCACGGCGCAGCGCTCCATGGCCCTGCATGAAACGCCGGTCCGGCAAGCTCTTGCGTCGTTCGTCGAGGTGTTGAAGCCCGGCGAGADGGGGGTTGATTGGTCAGGHATCTCCTGTCTGATATTYGAACCCATYCAAGGTGCGCGAGGCTATGTGCCACTCGACGCCGATTGGCTTCGCGAGCTATGTGCCCAGGCCAAGGCAGCCGGGGTTGTCGTCATYGCCGATGAAATTCARTGCGGATAYTACCGKTTTGGCGAYTTCAGTGTTTCYCGGAATATGGGCCTGAMCCCYGATGTTTTRTTGTTCTCSAAATCGATGACCAACGGGCTATATCCGTTTTCCGCCGTGGTCTACCGCCAGACACTCGAAGCGGCGATCGGCGAAGGTGTCGTTCTCGCGCACACTTTTCAGACCTCGGCCATGGGTTGTTATGCTGCTTGCGCAGTCGCTGACTACATTGATTCCCACGATGTGGAAGCCGATTGCCGCCGGATCACCGAACCGCTGGCCGACGCGGCCAAGCGCATAGCGGAAAATAACTGGGCGCAGGATATCTACCAGATCGGTCCCGCTCTATCATTTCGCCCGATGATGAGTGCCGGTGATCTGGTGAAGCAATGTTTCGCCAACCAGGTGCTTATCCTCGGCGGCGGCTTGGAAGGCGAGCGAATTCGAATTGCGCCGCCGTTGACTATCGCAACTGAGGACCTGCGGCGCGCGCTGGAGGTGATGTTGGCGCAACTGAGCGCGGCCTCGGCATCTTAGGCCATGGATAATACCGGGCTCAGCGAGCTTTTGTAGATGGCGACGGCGCGGTCGAACTGTTGCCGGGTTTCGGTGGCTAACATCAGTTCGCGTTCGATCGAGACAGTATTTCCGTTGGGGTCAAACTCGCCCGGACGCTCCACTATGCGCTGCGACACGGTAATGGCCGGACGTTCATTAAAARCTTCACGGTTACGGGAAGCTGCAGCGCGGGTAAATGTTTACCGCCGCATATCCTTCCAGCGCCGCAGCAGCCAGTACCACTGGTCGGGCTTTTCCAGGATACGTGCGGACAGGATATCGTTGAAGGCTTGCGTCATGGTCCGGGGGTCAGTGGGCTCGATTGGGGCTTCGAACTCRACATCTATGTCGCTGCTGTTGTCACGCCTTGTGCCAAAGACCGGCATGAACGGAATGTCATATTTGAGAGCGAGGCGCGCAGCGGCGGTCGAGGTGAGCGCGTCAAAACCCAGAAAGGGCAGCATCTCGCCGTCCACGGTTTTTTCATCCAGCAGGATCGCCACAAATCCCCCGGAACGCAGATGGCGGATCATCGCTTTGGTGCCGTCACGCCCGGTAGTCAGGGCAGGCTTGCCGCCCTGCTCGATCCCGCGCACCAGCAGGCGTTGGTAATGCCTGTTGTTCTGGTGCCGGTAGACCCCGGCCGTCTCCATGCCCCGGCTTTTCAACACCGCGCGCACAGCCTCCCATTGACCAAAATGCCCGGAAACCAGGATCGCGCCCTTACCGTCTGCCCGCGCCTTTTCCAACACCGCAAGGCCGGGGCCAGAGATATGAAACTTATCCTGCCCTGCCTGAAACCCGGTATTGTGGAAAACCTCAAATAAGGTCCGCCCCATATTTTGCCCCATCTTGCGACTAAGGATCAGACGATCGGCGCGCGCCATATCCGGGTAGATGCGCAATATTTCGCGGTCAAACCGTTGGCGCGCAATCGGTATCCAGCGCATTGTCCAGCCGATAACATTGCCCAAGCTGCGCGCCCGAGCGTCAAACCCACGCCATTTTGAATAGGTAAGAGCGGACCACAAAGGGATATAACGAAGGTGTTGCCAGATATACTTGGCGGGACGGGTGAACATCCGCCCAATATGGGTGCGTTTACGGGCAAGTCCACTGGAAATTAACGTTTTTCGGGATAAACAAGAGGACTGGTTTGTTCCGGGACGCAGGAAACATTTATGCCTCTTACGGCTTTTCGGCTCATCCCTGCCTCAGGCATATACTGAAAAGTTTTGATAGATAAACGGAGCGCAATGGCTGGAAAGCTGCTGTTAGTGAGAGCCCAGAAAATTGGCGCTTTGTCCACATAGCCGCGGTCTGAGAAACCTAGATGCTTCGCCATGCACGAATGTCGAGTCTGGGGAAGCTGCATTGCGGCGTCTGATGGCCCCATGGTGGTCGGCTTAGGGCCGTTCGCTTCCGAAAAGTCGTGCCGCAGAGTGCTTTCAATTCCCATCTTCAGGATGGCTATCGAACTTGGGCACCCGATCCACAACTTCGATGGCCGAGCGCCAGAACTCAACGGCCTTTTTGAACTCTGCCGCGTAGAACGCTGAGCCTTCAGGTCCCGACAGATCGCCGTCGAAGCGTCCAACGCGCCGCGCACAATCGAAAAATCCCGATGCGGGCAATCCACCCCGTGCCTTGCTGACCACGAGCGCTGCGATCAACGGGCGGGCGGCGGCGGCGTCCTCTTCCATCAGGCATTCCAACGCGACCGTGAGTTGATGGATCGTATTTGGCGGCGAGAGACTCAGGGCCTTGGCAAGAGCTTGATAGGTGATGGGATTCGCCTGCCCGACAATTCGGCAGAGATGTGTCCGGACGCGTAGCGCCAACACGTTGGCCGTGCCCGTGGCGGCGTTCAAGGTGAACCAACAAGTCGCAATTAATTACTCCCAATTTACACCAACTTGCGATGTCCTCTCTAAACAGTCAATTTCCGAAAGCGGACGTGCGTCGAGGCTCTCTGCGGAGGTTCGCTTTGGGCCGTCCTTGATAGCCACCGAGGGAAGCGTATGAATATACGCATTTGGCGGCTCAGAGTGCCAATACCGCTATCACATCAAATTATTTAAAAAAAATTGCAGTTGGCTGGCTTATGCTGATTTGTTTTGTGACTTCTTGCCTGTCTTGGTTGACCGCTTACCATGCCGTCCAGCAGTGTCGTTGAGCGCTTGATACCAAGCCGGCTTTTGGACAGGGTTTGCACCCGGGCGCTTTGCCTTAGGCTTTTTGGGTTTAGGCATGGGTTATCCTTTTTGGATTTCTGGCAGACATAGAAGGTTTGTGGCTGGATTGATACTGCACAATTTGCACTTGAATTTGGGTTTGGCCGGAGTGAGGGGGCACAAAAGCCCGCTGACCAACAACTAAGCTGAAAAAACGCTGCGGTCTGGGCGAATGCCCGCAATGCGAAAGTTGCGCCGCGGCGACGAACTGGCCGATAAACGTCGACTTTGGGCCGATAACAACTTAGTTGAAAATTTTTGACATATTTTTTCGAACGGGTATCTATGTACTCCCGACCTGTAAATTCCCCCATAGCCCCTCAATCTGAAGATCACATTTCAGATCCAAACTCCTTTGTAGCCATGACGGTGGCACCAGTATGTCTCCACAGGCTCCTTTTCCCAATGGATCTTGCTCCTGCGAGACATCCGAAGCGTTGAACATTACTGTCTCACACAAATACTGATTTATTTTTGAGACAGCGTGCCTCATAATGTATAGGACTTTGAGAGACAGGAGTTTGTTATACTTGTAGGATATGCACGGACATCAACGTTGGATCAGAAGGCCGGGCTAGAGGCCCAACTTCGGGACCTTGAAGCCGAAGGGTGTGAGCGGGTCTTCACTGAACAGGTGTCATCAGTGGACATGAAAGCCCGCGAGAAGCTTGAGGAGGCAATGTCCTTTATTCGGAAGGATGATCACCTTGTGGTGACCAAACTAGACCGTCTGGCGCGCTCCATGGCCCACCTTATGGATATTAGACAGCGTCTGGATGAGYGGGGGGCCTTCCTCAAAATTATTGGCCTCAATTTGGATACTTCTACACCCACTGGCAAGTTGATGCTAAACTTGCTGGGCAGTGTTGCAGAGTTTGAACGCGAGATCATGCTTGAACGCCAGCGGGAGGGCATCGCCAAGGCCAAAGCGGCTGGGAAGTACAAGGGTCGTAAACCTACTGCCCGGGCGCGATCTCAGGAGGTTCTGAGGTTGCACAAGGACGGTGTTGGGGCCTCTGAAATTGCTAGAACCGTCAATATAGGAAGAGCATCAGTTTACCGCATCTTGAACGATTAGGCCTGCTGGTCGGCATTGGAGCGGCCTCGATCTCTTGGGATCAACGGGCCCAATGGTAAGGTGCACAAACTAGCACGCTGAGCATGGCATTGRCGCATAACCGCAATAGCCTTGTTTTATTGGTCTTTCTGTACAGCCCCGCCTTATAGTAATATTGGAAACGACTTCAATATGATTGGCCATTGGCCAGAACAGGCTAGCTGGATAAGCCGGTACAGCCATATTCCATGTTCTCAGTGATTGGTCAGAGGCAAAGCCACCGGATGCAGCACAGTATCGCAGCAGTGTCACGAGCGCAGCCCCAAGGCGAGAACGAGTAGAGTGGTCGCAGTCGGATCGCACAGCTCGTAACAGCTCCGCTGAGTATCACCCTGACCCACCGGCAGCAATGGTGGTCGTACGAGCGCTCCCGGCTTCAAGTCAATATCTTCGAAACTGGCGTTGAACTTGATCGCCTCGTCGAGAAACGATTTGTACCCTTTATGCAGTTCTTGCTGCACCAGTCCTCGGACTTCGGGGTTTAGATCGTCGGTGATGCCGCGACGCTCGCAGAATGCGCTCAGGAGGGCGTCTCCGCCGTCTGTGGTGGTGATCTCTAGGAAGTCATCTAAAGGCTCGTCAGCAAGCTCCCGAGAAGCTTTCAGGCTGTCCAAGCGCGAGCCTTCCATAGGACCATCAACCGACACCCTTTCCTTGAATTTAGAGAGGGAGTTGATGAAGTCATCCCGGACGTGTTGGCGGATATCATCATAGTGCATAGTTTGTTGCGATGCCGACATTAACGCCGATTGTCCAGCACATACCAATACACGGGAAAGTTGTCTTGCTACCTGCGGTATTCGTGTGCCGAGAGACACCTTGATGTCAGTAGCTCTTGAGCTTGGGTGAAAGTGACTAGGAATAGGCCAGCGAAAGTACCAAATGCCGTGTCTGGAAAGGCTCAGATATGAGGGGTTATGCACGTACAATGTCTCACTTGTTTGTCGCACCGGGCGCAAACAACCACTAAGGCATTGATTTAATGAGATATGGTGGAGCCAGGGGGGCTCGAACCCCCGACCTCTTGCATGCCATGCAAGCGCTCTCCCAGCTGAGCTATGGCCCCGGTTGGTATGGCATCAACGCCATACGCTTGGTGTATTTATGGAATGGCGCGAGGCAGATCAAGCGAAAAACCCCGCGCGATTTATTAGCTGTCGTCGTCATTCGCGGCGACGTCGGAAATCTCTTCCAGTGAGACCGTATCTTCGTCATCATCGTCAAGCAAATCGTCGCTGGATTCGTTGTCGCTGCTGTCGTCGTCATCCAGAAGAATCTCTTCTTCTTCTTTTTCCGCCTCTTTTTCTTTCGCGGTGACCTTTTCTACCGCAACAGAAGTTTTGGTATTGGCGTCGAGTGTCACCGTTTCACCGGTGTAGGGGCTGATAATCGGTTTTTTATTCAGGTCATAAAACCGCTGGCCGGTTGTCGGGCAAATATGCTTTACGCCCCATTCTTCTTTGGGCATGTCTGGCCCCTTTCCGTTTCGATAATTTATCGGGATTTCATGCCATTTGGCACAACAAATGCGGGGTGTCAAAGGCTTTTGAATTTAACTGCACTGGTTGGAAGGGGCTAGTGCAATTCAGTGAAATCGGTTTATCTAGTCTGAGCAGGTGAACAGAGAAAGAATTATGGGGMAGTTGTTGTTGGAAGGGGAACCGCCAATCACGGTTGAGCTGAAGCGAAACGCACGTTCGCGCCGCCTTTCGTTGCGGGTATCGCGCCTTGACGGGCGGGTGACGCTGTCTTTGCCGAACTGGACACGGCAAGCTGAGGCAATAGCCTTTGCCCGTGAAAAAGAAGTCTGGATTAGGGGGCAGCTAAGGCATTGTCCGGATGAGGTTATTCCGGGGATTGATGGGGCGCTTTTGTTTGAAGGTCAAGAAGTGCCGATTATATCTGGTACTGGCCGGGCGGCACGGTTTATCGACGGCAACATGGTGGTTCCCGGYGACCCAGGGCGCGCACCTGCTCGTATTGCCGCATATTTGAAAGTTATTGCGCGTCAGCGATTGGATACGGCTTGCACACGCTATGCGGGGTTCCTGGGGCAAGATGTCAACCGAATTACATTACGCGACACACGTTCRAGGTGGGGRTCCTGTACGACRGATGGAAACCTGATGTTTTCYTGGCGTTTGGTGATGGCCCCGGTAAAAGTGCTGGACTATGTCGCCGCCCATGAAGTGGCACATTTRGTTGAAATGAATCACTCGGCTGCTTACTGGAAGGTGGTTTCGAATATATTTCCGGATTACAAAACACAGCGTAGCTGGTTGCGGGTGAATGGCGCGCGCTTGCACGCGTATCGTTTCAGGAATTGACCTGTTGGGCTGGTTGTGATCACATATCAACATGCTGACACAGTCGCGTAGCACAGATACAAACCCRTTGGCCCATGACCGGGTTTACCGCGCATTGAGGGTGCGGATTATGCATGGGGAACTGGCACCGGGCCATGCGCTGACGCTGCGCGGCATCGGGCGGCAGTTTGAGGTTTCGATGACCCCGGCGCGCGAAGCGGTTCGACGTCTGGTGGCGGAAGGGGCGCTGAGCATGTCAGCGTCCGGGCGGGTAGCGACACCTGAGCTGAGCAATGAACGTATCGAAGAATTGGCAGCAGTGCGGGCGTTGCTGGAGCCGGAACTGGCAAGCCGGGCCCTGCCGCGGGCGCATATGGCACTGAATGACCGYCTTCAGGCGATAAACGGAACCCTGGCAGAGGTGATCGCCAAGGGCGATGCTGTCGGATATATCCGCACGAATCTGGAATTTCACCGCACCCTTTATTTGCGGGCCCAAGCGCCGGCGATGCTGGCAATGGCCGAGACAGTCTGGTTACAGTTGGGACCGACCATGCGCGCGATGTATGGGCGAYTGCAGCGCACCGAGGTGCCACAGCACCACCGGGCTATTGTRGCGGCGCTGAGGGCTGGAGATGAACCRGGGTTGCGACTGGCGGTGCGTACCGATGTGACGCAGGGGTTGCGGATGTTGGTGGGTTAGGATCGAACCCCTGTCGGGGTCCGATCGGGTGGGGGCTGTCTGCCCCCCTTCGCCTGGCGGCGAATTCCCCCCGAAAGTATTTTTGAAAAGAAGAAGGTGGTAAGGCGTTGGTTTTAGGCGTGAATTGCTCCGTCACCACAGGCCAGCGCTGCTTCGCGTACAGCCTCGGACCAAGTGGGGTGGGCGTGGCAGGTAAGGGCGAGATCCTGAGCCGAGGCCCCGAATTCCATCGCCACGCAGATTTCATGGATCAGTTCGCCCGCAGCGGGGCCGATGATGTGGGCGCCAAGAATGCGGTCGGTGTCCTTGTCGGCGAGGATTTTGACGAAGCCGTCGCCCTGAAACACCGCCTTGGCGCGGGCGTTGCCCATGAAGGAAAATTTGCCAACTTTGTAGCTGTGGCCGGCGTCYTTGAGSSWYTGTTCGGTRGCACCGACSSWTGCSACTTCGGGTGAAGTGTAGATCACRCCGGGGATAACCCCATAATTTACATGGCCYTTTTTACCAGCGAGGTTTTCTGCGAGTGCCATACCTTCGTCTTCCGCCTTATGGGCSAGCATCGGGCCGGTGATCGCGTCACCGATGGCGTAGATGCCGGGAATGTTAGTGGCGTAGTTGGCGTCGGTGGCGACCTGACCGCGCTCGCTCAGGGTGAGGCCGAGGGCGTCGAGGCCGAGACCGTCGGTGAAGGGATTGCGGCCAGTGGCGAGGAGGACGATGTCGGTATCCACCGTGGATTCTTCGCCGGTTTTATTTAGTTTGTAGGTGACTTTAGCCTTGGTCTTGGTCGACGTGACGCCCTGAACCGCCGCCCCCATGATAAAGGTAAGCCCCTGTTTTTTCAGCATTCTCTGCAAGGTGCGTTGGATGTCTTTATCCATACCGGGGGTGATGGCGTCAAGGTATTCGATGACCGTGACCTCGGCACCAAGGCGCGCGTAAACCGAACCCATTTCAAGGCCAATGACACCGGCACCGATCACCACCATTTTSYKTGGTGTTTTYGCSAGSGACAGYGCRCCGGTSGARGWRACGACGATCTTTTCGTYCACCKTGACRCCGTTCAGMGAMGASGGTTCKGAGCCRGTGGCGATRACGATATTYTTYGCCTCATGCASMTCRTCRCCGACCTTGACCTGACCSGCTGCSGGGATYGATCCCCAGCCYTTYAKCCARTCTATCTTGTTCTTTTTAAAMAGAAATTCKATACCCTTGGTGTTCTGKCCRATGACRTCATCCTTRTAGGCCTGCATCGCTTTCCAGTCGACCGAKGGGGCYTTGCCRCGCAGGCCCATATTGGCAAAATTRKKCTGSGCRTCRTGCARGGAATGGGTGGCRTGCAGCAGCGCCTTGGACGGRATRCAACCGRYRTTCAGGCAGGTGCCACCAAGGGTTTCACGGCCCTCTACGACAGCGGTTTTCAGGCCTAGCTGGGCGCAGCGGATGGCACAGACATAGCCGCCCGGTCCTGCGCCGATGATGATTACGTCATAGCTTGCCATTTGGCTCTCCTACGGATGAAAACGCGATATGAATTGCATATGATTTCCATATGAATTGCATATGACTAAATTTGGGTTGGATTGAGGGGCATTTCCGGGGTTCTTCAATTCAAAGCGCCAGAAAATAGAGCGAGATTGTTGAGGCGAAGCCGATGATCCAGGTCAGGGTGCGCAATCCGGTGATGCCAAAAGCGTAGGCCGGTAGATAGATCACCCGGGCGATCAGAAAGACCTGAGCGGCGAGCAGGGATGTGTCGCTGGACGTGCCCTTGACGGCGAGGATCAGGATSGCCGGGGCGAACAGGACCATGGCCTGAATGGCGTTGTTCTGGGCGCGGTCGAGCCGGGCGGTGGTGCCCGAGGCTGAGCGGGCTTCGTCGCGTGCTGACAACAGGTAGCTGACGCCGAACTGTCCCATGGCACCCGAGGTTTGCAGGGCAATGGATATGGCCACGACGAGGCCGTAGATCGCGAGTATTGAAAGTTCGCTGTCAAACATGGGGTTGCCTTTCGAGTGGGGGTGACGGGTGTGTCATATGCTCACCACATGCGTGGGGGTTGCGCAAGTGGCGGGCGGTGTTTTGGGGGCTGACGGGGCCCCTTGCCCGCTGGTGGCGGGCAATTCCCCCCGTAGATATTTTTGGAAAAAAGATGGGGGAAATACATTACTGGTTTTGACGCAGATTGAGCCAATATACATAGGCTGCCGCCCCCAAAGAAGTTGGGGTCCAAATCCAAGTTATGCCCAGATTAGATAGGTTCACAGAATCGCCCCAAAAGTCTGCGGGCCAAAARTAAACTACAATAAGTGGCCAAAAAGTTGACGTCGCCAATATGAGAGCAACATAAACAGCGTTGAAGCGATTTTGCCAAAGAAAAATGGTAAGAGATACCGCTAATAACAACATAGGGAGCGGAATAAGGCCCATCATTACCAAGGGTATTGGTACAGATACTGTTTCAGAAAGGTCCAGAAGACTCGCTGTTGAAATCCACGCAGAGAAGCCCATAAATATTGAACCTACCCCGAATATCACAACAAAAATATTTAGCCCGAGAGGTCGTTTCATTGAATACCCTTAACGGTTCGATCAAATTTGGAGTTAATTATGCAATAAAACTACAAATCCATCAACAACCGCCGCGGATCCTCCAGCGCYTCTTTYACCCGCACAAGGAASGTYACMGCRCCTTTGCCRTCCACSACRCGGTGGTCATAGGACAGGGCCAGATACATCATCGGGCGGATGACGACTTCGCCATTGATCGCCACCGGGCGATCCTGAATTTTGTGCATTCCTAAAATTCCCGACTGCGGCGGGTTCAGGATCGGTGAGGACATCAGTGAGCCGTAGACGCCACCGTTGGAGATGGTGAATGTGCCGCCCTGC